>JAYVCM010000272.1:0-17887 GCA_043749955.1 Limisphaerales bacterium
AGCAAAATCAAGCCGACCAGAAAAAGGACGAGCAGGAAAAAAAGCAGGAGCAACAGAAGGGTTCGCCTGAAAAACCGAAAGACGAGAAACCGGAACGGCAGGATGCCGAGGGCCGGCCGGTCAAGCCGGGCGAGATGACGCCGGAGGAGGCGAAGCGCCTGCTGGACGCGCAGAAGGGCGGCGAACAATTTTTGCAGTTGAAGCCGCCGGAAAAGCCGAGGGATTATCTGCATCCGGTCAAGGACTGGTGATTTGAGGCCGCCGCAAAAGCGGAGCGCCGATCTCCGATCCGGCGCGTTGCTGGACGAGTTTCCATGCAGGCCGGGTCGGAGACCGGCGCTCCGGGGGCAGTGTCCGCGCTCCGCTCCGTCAAAACTTCACATTGTAAAATTGAATTCCGCAGCGGTTGTCTGATATGTTTCGCCCATGGGACGCCAATGGCTTCATGCTAAACGACTGGTCGCCGGCCTGAAAAAAGGCCGGACGACCGGAAAACTGGTCCGTGAAATCTCCGTCGCCGCCAAGATGGGCGGCGCCGATCTCGCCGCGAACGCGCGGCTGTTCACCGCCGTGGAAAAGGCCAAGAAGGACAGCGTGACCAAGGACGCCATCCAGCGCGCCATCAACAAAGGCGCGGGCATCGGCGGGGAAAAGCTCATCATGGAGCACATCGTGTTCGAGGGTTACACGCCGCACAAAGTCCCGCTCATCGTCGAAGTTTATACGGACAACGTGAACCGCACCGCGCCGGAAGTCCGCGTGCTGTTCAAGCGGGGCCAGCTAGGCACCGCCGGCAGCAACAAGTTTTTATTCGACCACGTCGGCCTCGTTGAGGCGCATCATCCCGACGCAAACATTGACCGCGAAGCCGCCGCGATTGAGGCGGGCGCAAATGATTTTGAAGCGCTCACGCACGAACTGAACGATGACATTCCCGCCGAGGCTGCCGGCGCAAAATTCATCTGTGAGCGCAACGCCGTCCATGAAGTTGCCAAATGGCTGACCGCGAACGGCTGGACGGTCGTGACGAGTGAAATCGGTTATGTGCCGAAGCAATTTCCCGAACTCACCGAGACGCAGCAGAACGAAGTCGGCGAATTTCTGCAGACGCTCGACGAACATGATGACGTGCATCGCGTCTGGGCGGCGGTGAAATAAAAATCATTCCTCGCCGCCGCCGGAACCGCCTTTCTTTTCCCAGCTGCGCCGTGTTTTTTCCGGCAGGCTGGTGTCCACCTTCGCGTAGTAGGTCTCCTCGCCGAGCAGATGGTTGACGGCGTGTTCCAGTTCCAGCGACGGCGTGACCCCGAATTTTTCGTGCGTGCCGACAAAAACCGTCGTGCCTTCAGGCCGCATGAAACACAGGAACAGCGGGCATTTGCCAGTGTGCGCCGCGACGAGTTCGCGCACGGATTCAAGCTGATCCGGCTGCAAATGCGCCGTGTGCAATCGCAGATGAACCTGCTTCGTGTATTTTTTCGGCGCGTCGGTGAGCGGCATGATCTCCTGCGGAAAAATCTTCGGCTTGTCCTCGCCGGTGGTGATTTCGCCGATGACGAGGATGGCCTTGTTCGTTTCCAGCAGCGGACGGAACTTGTCGTAGTCGTTCATCACGAGCAGTTGCACCGAGCCTTCGAGGTCTTCGAGCGTCACCATCGAATATGGCTTGCCGGATTTTTTGGAGACGCCGTGCTGCACCGCCGCGATCATGCCGCCGATACGCGTGAGCGAGCGGTTCGGCAGCTCGGCGAGCTTGGCGGTGTTCACGAGGGAATATTTTTCCAGCAGCGGCACGAGCGGCGTGAGCGGATGGCCGGTGACGTAGAAGCCGAGCAGTTCTTTTTCGTGCGCGAGCAGTTCGTGCTGCGGCCACTCCGGCAGGTTGCTGATGCTCTCCGGCATGGCGGGCGCTTTTTCTTCGAGCGCGCCGAAGAGCGAACTTTGTCCCTTCTGCTTGTCGGAAAGAATGCTCGCCGCCCGGGAAAGCGTGCGCTCAATCTGCACAAACAGCGTCGCGCGCGTCTGGCCGAACGAATCGCACGCGCCGGTTTTGATGAGCGCCTCGATGGGTTTACGCGTCAAGGTTCGGCCATCCACGCGCTCGCACAGGTCGGCAAGCGTCTTGAATTTTCCGCCTTCGTTCCGCGCCTTCAAGATCGCCTCGACCGCCGCCTCGCCCACGCCTTTGATCGCGACGAGGCCGAAGCGGATGGCTTGTTTTTCTCCCTCTCCTCCATCCGATGGAGGAGAGGGTTGGGGAGAGGAGGAACTTTTAACTAAACCGCCCCTCTCTCCGGCTCTCTCCCCACTCGTTCCTCGCGGGGAGAGAGAGTTTTTCGGCGCGGGCGCAAAAAACACGCCGCTCTCGTTCACGTCCGGCTGCAGCACCTCGATGCCGAAATCACGCGCCTCGGCGATGTAGCGGCCCAGTTTTTCCGTGTCCGCCATGTCGTTCGTCATCATGGCGCAGAAAAACTCCACCGGATAGTTCGCCTTCAGATACGCGGTCTGATAAGCGACGATGGCATAGGCGGCGGCGTGCGACTTGTTGAAACCGTAGCCGGCGAATTTTTCCAGCACATCAAAAATCTGGTTCGCCTTCGTGGCGGGGATTTTATTGGTGGCCGCGCAACCCTTGACGAACTTCTCGCGCTGCTGCTGCATCTCCTCGACCTTCTTCTTGCCCATCGCGCGCCGCAGCAAATCGGCGGCGCCCAGCGTGAAGCCGGCGAGCAACTGCGTGGCCTGCATCACCTGCTCCTGATAAATCAGAATCCCGTAGGTCTCCTTGGAAATGGATTCGAGCAGCGGATGCTCGTATTCAACTTTGATTTCACCGTGACGCCGCTTGATGAAATCGGGGATGAGATCCATCGGGCCGGGCCGATACAGCGCCACGAGCGCCGTGATGTGTTCGACGGAACTGATCTGAAATTTTTTGCACAGGTCGCGCATGCCGCCGGATTCCAACTGGAACACGCCGAGCGTTTCCGCGCGGTTCAGCAGGTCGTAGGTTTTTTTGTCGTCGAGCGGCAACGTGTCAATCGGCACGTCAATGCCCTGCGTGCGCTTCACCATCTCGCAGGTGTTGCGGATGACGGTCAAAGTTTTCAGCCCGAGAAAATCCATCTTCAACAGGCCGAGATCGCCGACGGGGCCCATCGCGTATTGCGTGACCAGCGTGCCGCTGTCGTCCAATTTCAGCGGGAGCAGATTCACCAGCGGCTCCGGGCCGATGACGACGCCGGCCGCGTGAACACTGGCGTTGCGCGTGAGGTCTTCGAGGATGAACGCGGTGTCAATCAACTCGCGCGTGACTTCCTCGTTGCCGTAAGCCTCCTTGAGTTCCGGCACCTGCTTGAGCGCTTTTTCCAGCGTCATTTTCAATTCAGCGGGAATCAATTTCGCCAGCCGGTCGCCGTCGCCGTAGGCCAAACCCATCACCCGACCGACATCGCGCACGACCGATTTCGCGCCCATCGTGCCGAACGTGATGATCTGCGCGACGGAATCCTTGCCGTATTTCTGGCGGACGTATTCGATGACGTCCGCCCGGCGGTCGTCGGCAAAATCAATGTCAATATCCGGCGGACTGACGCGCTCGGGATTCAGGAAGCGCTCGAACAGCAGCGCATAGCGGATGGGATCCACGTTGGCGATCTCCAGCAGATAAGTGACGATGGAACCGGCGGCGCTTCCGCGCGCCACGCAGGAAATGCCCTTGCTGCGTCCGTATTGCACGAAGTCCGCGACGATGAGGAAATAGGAGATGTAGCCCTGCATCTCGATGATCTTGAGTTCGACCTGCAGGCGGTCAATGACAACTTTGATGGCGGCGGCGACGGCGGGATCGTTGATGTTGTAGGAGACGACGTGAGGAGTCTCTAACTTTTCTCCCGAATTTGAAGTGAGACTCCTCACGTCGGCTCCTACAGATGATTGATACGTCGGCAGCCGTTTTGGTTCATCAATGCCCGTCACGATGAATTCTTTGCCCTCCGCCTTCGCGTGAATGGTGTAGCGGCGGAACAAACCTTCCGCCAACAGGTGTCGCAAGTAGCCGTCGCGGGTGAAATGCTCCGGCGGGTGAAACACTGGGTAAAAACGCGTGTCGCCCGCCTTGGGAAAGGGAATCTCCAGGTTGCACATCTCGGCGACCTCGCGCGTATTGAGCACCGCCTCCGGCACTTCGGCGAAACGCGCCTTCATCTCGTCGGCGCTGCGCAGATAAAACTGCTCCGGCACATAGCCCGCGCTCATGCGTTTGGGATTGCTCAACAAATCCTGCGTGCCGATGCACACCAGGCAGTCGTGCGCGTGCGAATGGCTTTTCTCGACATAATGCACGTCATTCGTCGCGATGAGTTTCAGGCCGAATTCCTTCGCCCACTGGACCAGATGCTTGTTCACCTTCGCCTGTTCCGGGATGCCGTGGTTTTGCAGTTCGAGGAAAAAATTATCCGCGCCGAGCGTCTGCTTGAAAAAATCCACGGCGTCGCGCGCCTTGTCAATTTGATCCTTCATGATCAAATCGGGAATCTCGCTGGCGAGACAGCCGGACATCGCGATCAAACCCGCGCTGTGTGCCGCAAGAATTTCTTTGTCAATGCGCGGCTTGTAGTAATAGCCATCAAGGTGCGCAGCGGTTGTGAGCTTGATGAGATTTTTGTAGCCTGCCTCGTCCTTTGCCAGCAGACCGAGATGATGATATTTGTCGCCCTCGACTTTTTTGCGCTCCAGCCGCGAGCCGGGCGCGACATAAACTTCGCAGCCGATGATGGGCTTGATGCCTTTGGCGCGCGCGGCCTGATAAAACTCAATGACGCCGTGCATCGCGCCGTGGTCGGTGATGGCGAGCGAAGAAAATTTCAGCTCATGCGCGCGATCCATCAATTTGTCCAGACGGCACGCGCCATCGAGCAGGGAATACTCGGTGTGCAGATGCAAATGGACAAAGTCAGCGTGCGACATGGACGCAATTTAACTTCTCGCTGTGAAGACACCAAGCCGCAAAGTTTTCAAATTTAATATTCTTCGCTGGAGATTTTAGAGGTCAATGGCGCACGGGAGAAAAGCGGCGGTGAACCAGCCGCAGTCCAGACGCTTCGCGACCACCGGACGTTTTCAGTTCGCGCGGAGCGTCTGGACTGCGGTTGCTTTAGCACCGCTTTGGCGGACGCACCGAAAACGAGGATGGCCATAGTAGGACAGGCTGTCTATCCACTTGGAGTTGAGCAGAAGACGAACTAGACAGGCTGGAAGCCTGTTCCACTACCGGGCCGCTTTCACGGCATATGTAAGCCATCGTGGGCCATGAGTTCTTCCGGGTCGGTCGTGTAGAAATAGCGCTCCAACATTTCGTTGACGACGATTGCGGGCTTGTTTTCAGAAATGATTTTCGGGTTGAACTCGCGCCGTTCCGCGATGAAAACCACCCGCTTGAAGCTGTAGCCGAGAAATTTCCACCACGCCATGCCGAAGGAATCGTGAAACACCACGATGGTTCCCGCCGGTGACGCTGGGTCTTCCACGACGATGGCCTTGGTGTTTGAATCCCAGGCGGAAAAAGTGTTGGTGTCCCAGAACGTCCGCAGCGCGGGCAGGTTTGTCTTCGGTTCAAACGAGAAATAATTTTTCTCAACGACGTCCGAACCGCTCATGCGGGCGAGGTCACCAATGATGTCGGTCGTTGTGTTCGTCCACTGAAAATCATCAACGTTGAGCGGCGGCAAATTTGTGGACTGTTGCGCCAGCGTTTTGACGACGGCTTGCGCGGCGACAAATCCACCGAGCAGATTCCAGTGCGTGTCGTTTTGCAGATACAACGGCGCAATTTTCTTCGCGGCGATCAACGGCTCGCGCAAATCCAAAATCGGCACGGTGGAATTTGCCTTCATGAATTTCAAAAATTGGTCGAGCTTCGTCTCACGATTGGTGGGCGCGGCGTTGATGAGCCAGGCCGGGAGTTGTTCGGGATAGATACTTTGCTTGTCGGGCGCGATGACGAAGAGGTATTGGATGCCGCGTTGCGCGAGCCAGTCGCGGCGTTTCTCCAACAGCTTCTGCCAGGCCGCCAGTTGCGCCGGGGTGAACTGCGCCGTGCCGAGAAAATGTTCGACCATTTGCAGCTCGCCGCTGAACAGCCAGTGGTTCTGGCCCGTGACGACTTTGTAAACGCTCTCATCATGAAACAGTCCGCCCTTCCAGTTTTGAAAGAAGCGGATGAATTTTTTGCGGAAACCAAAATGGTCGTTGAACCAGGCTTCGAGGCCGACGATGAATTTTTGCGCGCTGGCGAAGTCCGGCGATTGCAGGTGCGGAAACGGCGCAGGCAGGCGGTTTTCACCCGGCGGCCGCGAATGGTCGAGGTCAAAACATTTGTCCAGCGTGGGCAGCCAAAGCAGGCTGAAAAAAATCGCGATTAAAAACAGATTCGTCCGACGTCGCGCTGGGGTTGGAGGAATCATCGCCGTCAATCAGGGCAAAGCATCTTTCAGCAGCATCTGCTCCGGGTCTTCGTTGTAAAAAAACCGTTCGAGCATCTGGTTGACCACGATCTGCGGCTGGTTGGCGGTGATGAGCTGTGGGCTGAACCCTCGGTTGTCGGCCAGAAAAATGGTCTTCTTGAACGGATAGCCGAGGCACTGTTCCCAGGCAACGCCATACGAATCGGTGAACAACACAATGCTGATGGACGAGGCTTCCGGATTTTCCTGCGTGAGGACGTGTTTTGGCCCCCACGACGTCGGGAAGGCCGGGTTTTCTTGCGATCGCAATCTGGGCAGGGCGGACTTTGGCTGCAAGGCGAAATAATTTTTTTCCACCGCATCGGTGCCGAGCATCAGCGCCATGTCGCCGCCGGTGAACGCCGCGTTGGTCCAGGTGAAATCTTCCATCTGCAATGGCGGCAAATTAGTGAACTGCTGCCCCAGCGTCTGGACGAGCGCCTGCGCGCCGACGAATCCACCGAGCAGATTCCAGTGCGTGTCGTTTTGCAGATACAACGGCGCGATTTTTTTGGCGGCGATCATCGGCCCGCGCAAATCCAAAATCGGCACGGTGGAATGTGCCTTCATGAATTTCAAAAACTGGTCGAGCTTCGTTTCGCGATTGGTGGGCGCGGCATTGATGAGCCAGGCCGGGAGTTGTTCGGGATAGACGCTCTGTTTGTCGGGCGCGATGACGAAGAGATATTGGATGCCGCGTTGCGCGAGCCAGTCGCGGCGTTTTTCCAGCAGCTTCTGCCAGGCCGACAATTGCGCCGGGGTGAACTGCGCCGTGCCGAGAAAATGTTCCACCATCTGCGCCTCGCCCCAAAACAGCCAGTGATCCTGCCCGACGATGATCTTGAAAACGCTGCGGTCGTGATACAGCCCGATCTTCCAGTTTTGAAAGAAGCGGATGAGTTTTTTGCGGAAACCGAAATTGTCGTTGAAATAGGCTTCGAGGCCGACGATAAATTTTTGCGCGCCCGCGAGATCCGGCGATTGCAGTTGCGGAAAGCGCGCGGGCAGGCGGTTTTCACCAGGCGACCGCGAGCGATCCAGGTTGA
This sequence comes from Limisphaerales bacterium, assembly GCA_043749955.1. Taxonomy (GTDB): domain Bacteria; phylum Verrucomicrobiota; class Verrucomicrobiia; order Limisphaerales; family UBA11358; genus UBA11358. The sequence goes on from JAYVCM010000272.1 coordinate 7,553, forward strand.
AACATTTGTCGAGCGTCGGCAGCCACAGCAGGCCGAAGAAAAGGCCGATGACCAGCACGTTCACCCACTTGCGGGCTGGTGTTGGAAGCGGTTGGGGATTCATTGGCCGGTTCATTTCAAGGCAGCGCATCGAGCGCGGACAACTCCTTCGGATCGGTCTCGTTGAAAAAACGTTCGAGCATTTCGTTGACGACCACGACGGGCTTTTGCCGTTCGATCAGCGGGCCGTCCAGGTGGTATTGCCAGAAAAAATCCGCTTCGCCGAATTGGTAGCCGAGAAACGGAACCCAGTAGCGGCCGAAAGAATCGTGATAGACCATCGCCAGCCGGCCGCCGTGCGGATTTTTGGCGAAGGCCATGTCCTTGATGTGTTCGCCCGTCGGGACGAAAACTTCCAGCGCGGGCAGTTCCGGTTTGGGCGTGAAAAAAACGGCGTTGCTCTCGGTCATGCTGACGCCGATGCCGCGCGCCAGATCGCCGCCCGGCGCGAGCCGGTTGGTGCGGTCAAAGGAATCCAGCGCCACCGGCGTGAGTCCCGGCAGTTGATTTTCCGCCAGCGCGCGGACGACGTCTTCGCAGGCCATGAACGCGCCGAACTGGTTCCAGTGCGTGTCGGTCTTTTGATAAGCGGGCGCGGATTTTTTGACGGCGAACAATGCCGGGCGGAGATCGAGCACTTCCACCGTGCAATTAGCTCTCATGTGCGCGAGAAACTGGTCGGCCTTGGTCCGCCCGCCAAGATTTTTCAGCCACGCCGGCAGGTATTCGGGATAAATGCTCTGCTTGTCCGGCGCGAAGACGAAGAGGTATTTGATGCCGCGCTGTGCGAGCCAGTCGCGGCGATGTTCCAAAAGTTTCTGCCAGTCGTCCAACTCCGTTTCGGTGAATTGCAGCGCGCCGCGAAAGTGTTCGACCATCCGTCTTTCGGACATGAACATCCAGCCGTCCGTGCCGACCAGCACGTTGCGGACGCTCTTTTCCTTGAACAGCGACCACTTGAGCTTGTTGTGCCACATGATCAGCACCCGGCGGCCGCCGAAGTGGTCGCTGAAATAGGCCTCCCAACTGGAAAGAAATTTTTTCAAGCCAGCGATGCTTTCGGGCCGTGGCGGCAAAGGCGCGAGCAGGCGGTTTTCACTTTGGGCCGAGGTCGGGTCAATGTGAAACGCCAGATCCAGCACCGGCAGCAGCAGGAACACGACGAACAGGCCGATCAACGCGCAATCCGGCCAGCGGCGGAAAGTTGGTGCGGTGGTTTCCACGGCGGACTAGAAACGGAAATAGATGAAAGGGTTGTAGGTTCCGCCCGCGAGCCATGCGGCGGAAATCAACAGCAGCGCGAGGATGAGGACGATCTCCACGATGCCGCCGAGGTTGAGCACGATGGCCTGCGGTCTGGCGGGAAGTTTGCCGGCGAGCTGTGCGCCAAAAGTTTTCACCTTGTTCCATTGCAGCGCGCTGAAAACGACACCAAGGCCGATCGCCCAAAGCGCTTCGTTGCCGGCGTAGCGGGCGAGCGGTTGCGCGTGCGCGGGATGACCCATCCCGAAAAGCGCGGCGAAATAATGTGTGGCTTCCGGAAAAGTGTTCGCGCGGAAGAGCACCCAGCCCATGATCACCACGAACAGCGCGTAACCATGCCGCAGCGGGCGCGGCACTTTTTCCAGCGCGGCGCCGAAGCCGGTCCGTTCCAGCACCAGAAAAATGCCGTGATACAATCCCCAGATCACAAACGTCCAGTTCGCCCCGTGCCACAGGCCGCACAGGAAAAAAACGATGACGAGGTTGAGCCGGTTGCGGGTTTCGGTGACGCGGTTGCCGCCGAGCGGGATGTAAACGTAGTCGCGGAACCAGGTGGAGAGCGAGATGTGCCAGCGCCGCCAGAAATCCCGGATGGACTGCGCGGTGTAGGGGAAATTAAAATTTTCGAGGAACGTGAAGCCGAACATTTTGCCGAGGCCGACCGCCATGTCCGAGTAGCCGGAGAAATCGAAATAAATCTGGAGCGTATAGCAAACGATGCCGAACCACGCCGTGGCGGGTGAAAGTTCATCCGGCGACAAAGCAAAAATCTGGTCGGCTGGCAACGCGACGGCGTTGGCGATGATCATTTTCTTGGCGAGACCGCCGACGAAGCGGCGGACGCCTTCCGCGAACACCTCGGTGCGGTGGCTGCGTTCCAGCAGTTGCGGGGCGATGGCGTTCCAACGGAGAATCGGGCCGGCGATGAGCTGCGGAAAAAAGAAGATGTAGAGCGCGACATCCTTGGGATCGCGCGCCGCCGTCCATTTGCGCCGGTAGATGTCCACCACATAGGAGAGCGCGTGAAAGGTGAAGAAGGAGATGCCGATGGGCAGGGAGATTTTTAGTTCGCGAAACGCCGAGGGGCCGGTGAGGTGACACAGCCAGTTCACCGAATGGACGATGAGGTCGGCATACTTGAAAACCGCGAGGATGCCGACGTTGATGGCGACCGCCACGACCACGGCGAGTTTTCGTCGCGCAGGGATTTCGCTGCGCCCGATCCACAGGCCGAGTCCGTAGTTCATCACCGTCGAGGCCAGCAGGAGAAACACAAAGCTGATTTCGCCCCACGCATAAAAGACCAGGCTCGCGCCGAGCAGCCAGAAATTTTTGGCGCGCAGTCCGGGCAGCAGCAGATAGACGGTGAGGACCACCGGCAGGAACAAAAACAAGAATAAGGGCGAACTAAAAACCATAAAATATTTGGTGTCTCAAGGCCGCATGGTAAAAGTGCCGCCGGATTGGCGCAATGCGCGAAAATGTTTCATGGCAGCGCATCCTTGGCCATCAATTCTTCCGGATCATAGGTGTTGAAGAACCGCTCCAACATTTCATTGATGACGATTTGCGGGTGGTTGTCGGTGATGATTTGCGGGTTGAACTCGCGGTGGTCGCCCATAAAAACGATCCGCCGGAAGCTGTAGCCAAGAAATGTCTGCCACGGCACGCTGAACGAATCGCAAAACATGACGACGTCCTCCGTGTGCAGGGCGGGATTTTCCGAGATGGTGTTTGGCTTGTGTTCGTTCCACATGGAAATGAGATTGGTGGCCTCCCGCAACTGCGGGACGACGACGGACGGTTTGGGCGTGAAGACGAAATAATTTTTCTCCGACCGTTGCACGCCGAGAAATTTGATGAGGTCTCCGGAGGTTTCTGATGCGTTCGTCCAGTTGAAGTCCTCCAGCTTCAGCGGCGGCAGGTCGGGAAACTGCTTCGACAACGTCTTGATCACCTCCTGCGCAGTCAGGAAACCGCCAAGCATGTTCCAGTGCTGGTCGTTTTGCAGATACAACGGCGCGATTTTCTTGGCGGCCAGCAGCGTTGGGCGCAGGTCGAGGATTTCCACGGTGGAATGTGCCTTCATGTGTTGCAGGAACTGGTCGAGTTTGGTTTCGCGGTTGGCGGGCGCGGCGTTTTGCAGCCAGTCGGGCAGTTCTTCGGGATAGACGGTGTGTTTGTCCGGCGGGATGATAAAGAGATATTTGATGCCGCGCGCCGCCAGCCAGTCCCGTCGTTTTTCCAGCAGCGTCTGCCAGGAGCGCAGTTGCGCCGGCGTGAATCTGGCCATGCCCAGATAATGCTCGATCATCTGCAGTTCACCCGCGAACAGCCAGCCATGCTGACCGATCACCACCTTGTGTCCGCTCTCGTCGTGATACAGTCGCGCCTTCCATTGCTGGCACCAGCGGATGAGCCGTTTCCGAAACCCAAAATGGTCGTTGAAAAAAATTTCCGCGCCGGCCACGTAATTTTTCAAAGCCGGCAAATTCCACTGCGTGAGCCTGGGCCGCGGCGCCGGCAGACGGTTTTCGCTCGGTGGCCGGGTGACATCAATGCCGGTGAAAAAATCCAGCGTGGGCAGCCAGAGCAGCGTGGCAAAAAGAAAAATCACCAGCCAGTCAACCCAGCGATTGCGCGGTGGAATGGTGGCGTTGGCCGGATTCATGGGCGGGAGATTTTTTTCAGCGCGGCCCATGGCAAGCCCCGCAAAAATCTGGGCGGACGCCGGCCGACCGCGAGGACGACTCTCAAAAACAGTGGCGGGCTAAAGACCATGTGTGATGGGTTTGATCATTGTCGGGTCTGCCGGTGGCGCGAAAAATTTCAGCCGTCAATCTTGAACCGTCGGGGTCGCCAGCGGCCGAGAATCATTCATTGTCGAGATGATGAAACGGCTGAATCGGAGCGGCAAGGCAAAAGATGAAGCGCCCCTTCCGGCGGGTGCAGGATACTGCCGCTGACTCTGCGGCATGGCGGAGCGCCGATCTCCGATCCGGCGCGTTTGCAGACAAAGTTCCATGCCTGCCGGGTCGGAGACCGGCGCTCCCGGGGCGTGTCAGCCCCTTTGGCCTGCAAGGCATCTGTCCGCGCTTTCTAAATCTGCGCGGTTCAAATAATCTGTGGCAGCCATCCCATGAAATACTTTTGCCTGTTGTTTGTTGCGTTCGCCTTGTCGCTCCGCGCCGAAGTCGTTTCGGCCACGATTCAAACTCCGCCGCCCGCCGGGACCGGCTATTTCAAACTCGGCACGACGAAAAACCCCGCCGGCCGCGAAATCTCCGTGAACAGCCGCAGCCTCTTGTTCGACGGCCAGCCGGTGTTTCCGGTGATGGGCGAATTTCATTACTCGCGCTGCCCGCAGGCCGAGTGGCGCGAGGAGCTGCTCAAGCTGAAAGCCGGCGGCGTGGACATCGTGGCGACTTACGTTTTCTGGATTCACCACGAGGAGATTCAAAGCCAGTGGGACTGGTCGGGCCAGCGTGATTTAAAAAAGTTTGTTGCGACGTGCGGCGAGCTGGGCTTGAAAGTCGTCGTCCGCTGCGGCCCGTGGTGCCACGGCGAAGTCCGCAACGGCGGCTTTCCCGACTGGGTCGTCGCGCACAAGGATTGGAAGCTGCGCTCGACGGACACGAATTTTCTCACCGCGACAAAAATTCTTTACGGCGAAATCGCGAAACAGCTTCAAGGCGAACTCTGGAAGGACGGCGGCCCCGTCATCGGCATCCAGGTGGACAATGAATTTGGCGGCGCGCCGAATTATCTGATGGCGCTGAAAAAACTCGCCGTTGAATCCGGCCTCGACGTGCCGCTCTACATCAAGACCGGCTGGCCGGCGATGAAGACGCCCGTGCCGCTCGGCGAATTGCTGCCGCTCTTCGGCGCGTATCCCGACGGCTTTTGGGCGCGCAGCATCAAGCCGATGGACGGCAACGACTGGGAAAATTTCACCTTCAAACTCACCCGCACTGATACCGGCGTGGGCAACGACACGTTGAAGGTGGAAAAAAACGGCGACACGACGGGCACGGAAAAATATCCGCACCTGACCTGTGAAATCGGCGGCGGGATGCCCGCTTCCTATCACCGCCGCATCAACTATGACGAGCGCGATGTCGAGGCCGTAGTGCTCACGCAACTCGGCAGCGGCAGTTCGCTGCTCGGTTACTACATGTATCATGGCGGACAAAATCCCGAGGGCAAACTCACGACGCTCCAGGAATCGCAGGCCACCGGCTATGCGAACGATTTGCCGGTGAAATCATACGATTTCAACGCGCCGCTCGGCGAGTTCGGCCAGATCAATCCGCACTACTACTGGCTGCGCCGCCTGCATCTGTTCCTCCACGACTTCGGCGCGCCCCTGTCGCAAATGCCCGCGACGCTGCCGGATTTGCGCCCGACGAATAAAAATGATTTCGCCACGCTGCGTTGGGCCGTGCGTTCGGATGGCAACAGCGGCTATGTTTTCGTGAACAATTATCAACGCCTCCAGCCGCTGCCTGCGAAACGCGAGGTGCAGTTCAAACTCAATCTGCCCGGCGGCGAATTTATTTTTCCAACGAAGCCGGACACGATCCCGGCGGACGCATTTTTCTTCTGGCCGTTCAACCTTGACCTCGGCGGCGCGAAACTGATTTACGCCACCGCGCAGCCTATCTGCAAAACTTTGGATGACAGCAAAACATTTTTAGACGGCCCTCCTCAAATTTTCTACTTCGCCAAGATTCCGGGCGTGGAGGCGGAGTTTGTTTTTGATGCGAAGACGGTGGCCTCGACCAAATCTGTGTTCAAGGATTTGAAACCCGGCCGCGGTGTCGCAATCGAACTGGAAGATGTCCGCTCCAGCCGGACCATTCGAATCGTCCTGTTGAGCGGAGCGGATTCGCTGGCGTTGCAAAAAACGGCTGACGGCAAAGTTGTTTTTGAAACGCCGCTTAAGATTTCTGCCGCGCAGATTAAAACCGAATCACTTCGTCCCGCCGGCCCGGCGCGGGAGATTCCGTTGAGCGGTGGAAAGTCACACATCGCCATCGCGCCGAATGTTTCGGATTTCACGAACGCGGCGGTCTGGAAAATCAAGCTGCCTGACTTGCGGAACGCCGGTCTCCGACCCGGCTCGAACGAAAACACAGACACCAACACGCCTGGTCGGAGACCGGCGTTCCAAAGCAACGCGCTCCTCCGCATCCGCTACGTCGGCGACGTGGCGCGGCTCACGCTGAACGGCAGGCTGATTGCCGATAATTTTTACGCCGGGCGGGAATTTGATCTGGGGCTGCAACGCTACGCGCCGGAAATTTTCACCGGCGATCTGCGCCTGCAAATTTTGCCGCTCCGCAAAGACGCGCCGATTTTTCTCGAACCCAAGGCGCGGCCGGATTTCGGCACCAACGATACTTTGGTGAAACTTCAGTCCATGGAAATCGTCAATCAAACCGGCAATTAAACTCGCATGAAAAAAATTCTGATGTCCATCCTCGCCGCGGCTTCCTTCATGGCGTCCGCATTTTCGCCGGACGCGACGGTCTGGCTCGCCCAGCCGGCGAATAATTTCATGGAGTCCAGCCCGCTCGGCAACGGGCGGCTGGGCGCGATGGATTTTGGCGGCGTGGAAGACGAGCGCATCGCGCTGAACGAGGATTCGCTGTGGTCCGGCTCGGTGCAGGCGGCCGACCGCACGAACGCGGCGGCGGCGCTGCCGGAAATCCGCCGGCTGCTGCTTGAAGGAAAAAATGTTGAGGCGGAGCGGCTGGTGAACAAAAATTTCACCTGTGCCGGGCGCGGCTCGGCCAACGGGCATCCGGGCGAAGTGCCTTACGGCTCGTATCAAGTGCTGGGCGACTTGCGGCTGATTTTTCATTTCGCTGACACGAACGAGGCCACCGGCTATCGCCGCGAACTGGATCTGGCCACCGCCACGGCGCGCACGGAATTTTTACGCGGCGGTGTGAAATTCGTCCGCGAAATTTTTGTGAGCGCGCCGGATCAGGCCGTCGTCCTGCGGCTCGCGGCGGACAAGCCGGGGCAGCTTAATTTTGAGGCGACGCTGGATCGTTCGGAGCGGTTCAAAACGGAGGTGGCGGGGAAAAATGAATTGCTCATGTCCGGCGCGATGACGAATGGCGCGGGCGGCGATGGCGTGAAATATGCCGCGCGCCTGAAGGTGTTGAACACGGGCGGAAAAGTTTCTGCCGCCGATGGAAAAATTTCCGTCACCGGCGCGGACGAAGTTTTGCTGCTGGTCACGGCGGCGACGGACTATGAGCGCTTCGCCAAAGTCAGCCGCCGGAATGTGGCGGCGGCGGCGGCGAAGGATTTGAAAGCGGCGGCGAAGAAAAATTTTGCCAGGCTGCGCGCGGCGCACGTCGCGGACTACCAGAAATTTTTCAACCGGGTGAAACTGGAAATCGCCACGCCGGTGCTGGCGGTTTCCACCAGGCCGACGCCGGAGCGGCTCGTGGCGGCGACCGCGGACGACAATGATCCCTCGCTCGCGGTTTTGTATTTCAACTTCGGGCGCTACCTGTTGATTTCATCGTCGCGTCCCGGCGGGATGCCCGCGAATTTGCAGGGTTTGTGGGCGGACACCGTCGCGCCGCCGTGGGGCGCGGATTATCACCTGAACGTGAACCTCCAGATGATTTACTGGCCGGCGGAGGTCTGCAATTTGACGGAGTTGAACGAGCCGCTGTTCGCCTACATCGGGTCGTTGCCGGAGCCGGGCGCGCGGACGGCGAAAAATTATTACGCGGCGCGCGGCTGGGTGGCGCACGTTTTGGCGAACGCGTGGGGCTTCACGTCGCCGGGCGAAAGCGCGTCGTGGGGGCTGACGCCGAGCGATGCGGCGTGGCTGTGCCAGCATCTGTGGGAGCATTGGAAATTCACCGGCGACCGGGAATTTTTGAAGCGCGCGTATCCGGTGCTGCGCGGCTCGGCGGAGTTTTTTGCGGACATGCTGATTGAAGAACCGACGCATCATTGGCTCGTGACCGCGCCGGCGAATTCGCCGGAGAACGCGTTCTTCCTGCCGGACGGGAAGACGGCGCACGTCTGCCTCGGCCCGACGCTGGACAACCAGTTGCTGCGTTTTCTTTTTGGCGCGGTGATTGAGTCGGCGGAAATTCTCGGGCTGGAAGCGAACGGAACGCCGAGCACCGTCTCGGCCCGTTCGGAGAAAATTCCTCAACGCGCCGAGACGGTGCTCGGCGCTCCGACAGATTTCATCGCCGACTTGAAAGCCAGGCGCGACCGCCTGCCGCCGACGCGCATCAGCAGCGACGGGCGCATCATGGAATGGCTCGAAGAATACCAGGAGCCGGAGCCGACGCACCGGCACGTCTCGCATCTGTGGGGCTTGTATCCGGGCAATGAAATTTCGCCGACGGCCACGCCCGCGCTGGCCGCCGCCGCGCGCAAATCGCTGGAGCTGCGCGGCGACAAAAGCACGGGCTGGGCGACGGCGTATCGCATGGCGCTTTGGGCGCGGCTGCACGACGGCGACCGCACGCACAAACTTTTGGAGAGCCTGCTGCGTCCGGCGGGCGGCAAGGGAACGGATTACGGCGGCACCGGCGGCGGGACGTATCCAAATCTTTTTGACGCGCATCCGCCGTTCCAGATTGACGGCAACTTCGGCGGCACGGCGGCCATCGCGGAGATGCTCGTGCAGTCGCAGGCGGGCGAAATTGAACTGCTGCCCGCGCTGCCGTCCGCGTGGCCCGCCGGAAAAATTTCCGGCCTGCGCGCGCGCGGCGGCTACGAGGTCGGCGTGGAATGGCGGCAGGGAAAACTGGTTTCCGCGACGGTGAAAAACATTTCCGGCGAGGGCGCGTGCCGGGTGCGTTACGGCGGGAAGGTGACGGAGTTGAATCTGAAAAAGGGCGGTCAAAAAATTCTGAACGGCAGCCTGGAGTGAAGATTTTGATTTCAACCGGAAAAATGGAACCGGCCCCGGCCGGGGCGGCAGAAGCGGAGCGCGGCTGTGTTCCGCGCCGCGCGCCGCCGGCAGAAAATCCCAATGGGATTTCGTCCTCCAGCCCAGGGTTGCGAGCAGCGAGCTACCCTGGGTGAACCGTGAAAAATGTTTTTCAACCTCAACGAGGTTGTGTCCGCACCGCACTTCAATCCCAAACATATTTTTCATCCCATTCGGTTTCATGTTTCCGCAACAACGCCCTTAACTCGTCCTGAAATCCAACCTTGCGATGATGCTTCTCCTGCCCGGCGATGTATTGCTTCACCTGTTCCAAATTCGACTGGCTCACGGAAAAATCCGCATATCCGCCCTGCCATTCGAAGTCCGCGAAGTCGCGCCCCTGCACTTTCAGCCAGGTGTTTGAAATCCGCTTCAATTCCTTCACCCATTCCGCCTGCGTGATTGTCCGGCCAAAGCGCGCGAGCAGATGCACATGATCTTCCACCCCGCCGACGAGGATGGGCGGACAATCCAGTTGTTTGGAAACGCTGCCAAGATAAGCATGCAAGGCATCGCGCACGGGTTTGTCGCGGAGCAATGGCCGGCGATCCTTCGTCGAGAAAACCAGATGAATATAAACGGCGGAAAGTGATTGTGGCATAAGTGCAGTCGTTATGCCCGACGCGGGGTGGTTTGCCAATCCCAAAGGCGCATCCGAGGCCGCAACGTGATGTGATGGCGCGATGAAATCAAATCGCATTCACGCCCGGCCAATCGCAGGCCGGCGCACCATCCAAGAACGTGTTCACGAAACAATCCCAAAGGGATTGCGCCCTCCAGCCCAGGGTTGCGAGCAGCGAGCTACCCTGGGTGAAACGTGAAAAATAGTTTTCAACCTCAACGAGGTTGCGGCGAATGGCCCGGCGAGGAAGGGCGCAACCCCGTTGGGGTTGGTGACGTTTGTTTGACGATAACCCAGGGTAGCTCGTCCCTCGCAACCCTGGGCTTTGGGACGGAATCCCGTTGGGATTCTGGTTGGCCGCGCGCCGGGTGCGCCAAGACGCGAAGCGTTCACGAACGATTTGCGAACCCCGCGCAGCGTCTTGGACTGC
>JAYVCM010000273.1:0-5654 GCA_043749955.1 Limisphaerales bacterium
CTGTTTTTCCAAATCCCCGGCACAGCAAATGCGAAAGGGTGGTAGAGTCGAAAGACTTTTAAACAACAACAACCAAAAAAAATTCGATAACAACAAAACTAAAAATATGAAAAATAAAAAAACAATCCTGCCGATGCTTGCAGCAGGGGCGTTGCTACTGACAAGCCTGAATGCAAATGCGAATTCAATAACATTGGGAACCTCCAGCATAGTTCTGAACGGTGGCGGGTCGGACTGGACCTATGAATATACGTTCGCAAACAGCACGCTCCAAAACGGCAATTATTTTACGATCAACGATTTTGGCGCTGCGACCGTGGTGAGTGCCCCCGTTTACCCAAGTGCTGGGTGGGTGTTTTCACAGGCGCTTACGGGACCAAATTCGCTGACGGCGACCGACCTGGGAACGGTTCTGAACGCTACCTTCACCTGGACCGGTGGGAATAATGTCATTGTTACCGATGCTCTGAATTCATTCGTCCTGCATAGCACCGCGAATTCAACGGCCTGGCAGTTTGATCAATATACCAGTATTGATACCTCTACCACGAGTGGCGGCACCCAGCTCTCCAAGGTTATTGGCCCGATAAAAACGCCGCTTAGAGTTCCTGATGGTGGGACAACGGTCATGCTGCTCGGATCGGTTCTGTCGGGATTGGCGCTGCTCCGCAGAAAGTTGGCCGTTTAAAAAACTGTGAACGAACTTTAATCTGCCGATCAAAAACGGACGAGGAGAGATCCTTGTCCGTTCTTTATTTTCGTAATGGGGTCTTGGCGCTGGGTTCTGGAGAAAAGTCCCGGACGCCTGATACCATTTGCCAATGGCAATCGGCAAAATGGCCATCTGGTAGGGCGGCGCTGCCGCGCCGCCTTCCCCGCACTGACTGCGATTCACGCCGGCGTCGCGGCAGCGACGCCCTACCAACGCCACGATTGTTTTTGAGAATTGGTATGACCCCAAACTCAAGACCCTAACTTATCCCTAAATGCGAAGTTGAAATGGCGTTGGGTAGTGGGACAGGCATCTTGCCTGTCCAGTTCATCTTGGAAAAATGACGAACACGACCGGCTTCCTGCCGGTCGGCGGCGGTGACCGCCCCGGAAAAAATCTCCCGCGACTGCGAGTGCGCAACTGGACAGGCTGGAAGCCTGTCCCACTGTTTCCAGCCGCCACCCTGCCCTTTTCCTAGAAGCTGTAACTGATGCCGACGTGGACGAAGACGGAGCCGCTCAAGTCCAGTTCCACGGTGCGGCCGCCGAAGTTGTGGTCGTAGGTGCCGAGGTCTTGAAATTGCACGCCAGCTTCCACGCCCCAACGTTCGTTGATCTGATACGCGGCGTTCAAGCCGATGTAGAAACCCCAGAGAACGCTCAAGTCATCACCGTGTCCGTTGACGCTGGTGGAACCGCCGCCGCCGGGGAGCGTGAGGGTTTCTTTCCACGAAGCCGTGCTGTCGAGCAGACCCACGGCGAGTCCGCCGGAAAGGTGCAGGCTCCATTTTTTGGAGAGCGGGTATTCGATATACGGCCCGAGACGGAAGCCCCAAAGGTTCGCGTCAAACTGTTGTTGCGCCAGAAAAGTCGCGCCGGGGATCAAGGTGGTGGAGGAGCTGACCGCCGGCGTGTTGATGACAAAACCGGGGCCTTCAAAGCTGCCTTGATACGGCAGCGAGCCAGGCGAGTTGTAACCGGGCGGCGTGGTGCCGGGCGTGTAGGAATAAGTGTCGGTGCGGCGTGAGAGCGTGGCGTTGTAAAGTCCGCCGCCGCCGAATTCAATGGGCAGCCAGTTCACCGCGAGTTCGATCCCGTAACTCAAATGGTGCCAGTCTTCCTTGACGCCCAGTTCGTAATTGTAAGTCAGCTCCGCGCCGATGCGCGGCGAGTCGTCACCGGATCTTTCACCGGGAATTCCCAGCGCCGTGGTGCGGTTGAAGGCGATGGTGTTGGCGCCGGCATTTACCTGGCTGGAATTGTCGTAGCCCCAATACCAGTCGTATTGGTCGGTGCTGCCGCCGACGACATGCGCGTAGTCAGGGAGAACGTAGCCGTTGTCGTAATTATATTTGTCGCCGTGCGGCGTGGTGCGGGCATTGCCAAGCGGCGCGCCGCTGGCGAAGCTGCTGCCCATGCCCTTGAACTTGCCGGAGATGTTCAAGCCAAACCGCAGCGAGAGCGTCACGCGGTTGGTGGAGCTTTGATACGTCTGCAGGTTTTGATCGGCGGAAACGGCGGTGGCCAGGAGCAACGCACCCGTCACCGGCACCCGCCAACCTGTTTGATTTCTATTCATGGGCAAATGGATTTAGTTTTGGATGAGCCGGTAGAACCGGCTGTTCACCGAGGTGGGCTTGCTTTCCGTTTTCGGCGGACCGTCGTCATACCATTGCGTGATGTTGGCGCTCGCCGTGACGCTCGGCGTGCCGACTTTCCAAACCGGGGCAAACAGATCCGCCGAGTAAAGGATCGTGTAAGTTTTGCCGGGAACGGTGTTGAACTCAATCACGAAGCGCGTGCCGTTCGTCCGCACATCGGTGAAAATTTTCGTGATGGCCACCGCCCCGTTCGTGCCGAGGCCGTTCGTGTTGTTCGGCGGAATGATGGCCACGACGGAGAGCGTGTTCGAGAACGCCATCCGCGTCGGATCGTAAAATTCCAACACGAAGCCAACGCTGTTGCTCGGGTTCAGCGGGAAATTGTATTGGACATACGGCAGGCCGTTCGTGCCGGTGGCGTTCCACAACGAGACGCCATTGGGCAGGCCGCCGACGTAAAGCCGCAAACCAGCCACGGTGTTGGAACCCGTGTTCGTCACCGTCACCGATTCCTCATACAAACCCGTCTGCGGATTGAACACCGGCAGGCCGGCGATCCATTCCAGTTGCGCGAGCGACACCGTCGTCAACACCTGCGACGCCGGCAGCACGCCGGTGTTGTTCGTCGGGTTCGGGTCAAACGTGGTGGCCACGGCGGACGCGACATTGGTGAACACGCCGACAACCGGCGCATTGACCACGAGGCTGTAGTTCGTCACGCCGCCGAATGGAAGGAACGTAACCTTCGGCCACGTCACCACGCCGTTCGTGTTCAAGCCGCCGGACGATGCCGAGACGAACACCAGATTCGTCGGCAGGCTGTCGCTCGTGACCACGTTGGACGCGCCGGACGGCCCGGCGTTTGTAACCACGATGTTATAGACAAAGTTGCTGCCCTTGATCGCGTTCGTCGGGCCGAACACCAGCACGATCACATCTGCATACGGAACGACCTGCGTCGTCACGCGCGCCTTGGGAACGGAGCCGTTGTTGTTCGTCAGGTTCGGATCCGGCGTGTCTGACGTGCCGAGCGCGATGTTCGTGAACGAACCGCCCGCCGGCGCGATGAGCGCGATGGAGTAACTCGCCGTTGCGCCGTTGGTCAGCACGATGGCCGGCCAGGTAACGACGTTATTGCTCAAGATATAACCAGCCGTCGCGCTGGAGAAGGTTGCGCCAGCGGGCAAGTTATCTTTCACCACGACGTTCGTCGCGGTGGACGGCCCCAGGTTGGTCGCGGTGATGGTGTAATTCACAATACCGCCGGCGATGACATTCGTGCCGCCGTCCTTGAACACCGCCACGTCGGCGCGCGCCGTCACGATGGTGCGCACCTGTGAATTCGTGGATGTGCCGTTGTTGTTGGCCGCGTTCGTGTCAAACGCATCCGAGGTGGCGGACGCGAGGTTCGTGAACGTGCCGCCCTCGGCGGAGAACGCCGTCACGGTGAAATTCGTTTTGCCGTGCGCCGCCAGATTAAACGCGCCCCAGCTCACCAGATTGTTCGCCACCGTCACGTTCGTCGGCGTCGCGCTGACGAAGGTGAAGCCGGCGGGCAGTTGATCTTTCACCAAAACATTCGTCGCCGCCGCCGGCCCGAGGTTCGTGACCGTGATGGAATAAACCAGGTTCGATCCGGCCACGCCGGTCGCCGGCCCGGTCTTGAACACCGCGAGGTCCGCCACGACCGGCGTCGTCACGCTGATGCTCACCGTTGCCACGGCGCTGTTGGTCGTGCCGTCATTCACCCGGAATGTGAAGGCATCCGCGCCGACGTAATTATTATTCGGCGTATAAGTTACCGCGCCGGTGTTCGTGTCCAGCAGGCTCAAGACGCCGTTGGTCGGCGGATTCACGATGATGAACGTCAGCGCGTCGCTGTCCGCGTCGCTGCCGGTGAGCGTGACCGCCTTGGCCGTGTTGAACAGCGTCGTCACGCTCTGGCCGTTCGCCACCGGCGCACGGTTGGTGACCGTGACCATAAGGAGCGCGGAATTCGTCCCGCCAAATCCATCGCTGATTGTGTAGAGGACAAATCCGGTGCCGATGAAGGCCGGCGTCGGCGTGAACACGAGGTTCGTGCCGCTGACGAAGGCGGTGCCGTTCGTCGGGCTGAAAGAAACAATGGTCAGCGCATCCCCGTCCGGGTCGCTGTCGTTCGCCAGCACCGGGATTGTGACCGCGACATTCTTCGGCGTGCTGCCGGCATCATCCGCCGCGACCGGCGGACGGTTCGTGACGGCGGTGATGACCGGCGCGCTCACGTTGTTCGTCGGGGTGTTGTCCAGCAGCGGGCTGCCGACGGACGCGAAGTTAGTCACCGTTCCGCGCGCAATGGCTCGCACCGTCAACGTCAGATTACTCGTCGCGCCCGCTGCAAGGTTCGCCAGATTGGTCCAGATAACTTGATTGGCCACGTTAGTCGTCGTTACCGGCGATGCACTCACAAAAACCACTCCGGCGGGCAAACTGTCCGTGACCGAGAACGTCGTCGCCAGCGAAGGCCCGAAGTTCGTGACGGAAATCGTGTAACTATAAATCGTGCCCGCGAAAATTCCCGCCGGCCCGGACTTGCCAATCGCCAGGTCCGCCACCGGCGTCACGGTGGTGCGGACGATGGAGTTGGACGACGTGCCGTCGTTGTTGTTCGTGTTCGAGTCCGGCGTGGTGGACGTGCTGGACGCAATGTTCGTGAGCGCGCCGCTCGTCGGGGCCGTCACGCTGACGTTGAAAGTTGTCGCGGTGCCGCCAGCCAAATCCACCGCCGCCCACACGATGAGGTTGTTGCTGACGGAGTAAATTCCCGACGCGCCCTGAAGCGTGGCGTTCGCCGGCAACACATCCTGCACCACGACGTTCGCCGCCGTGGACGGGCCGTTGTTCGTGGCGGTGATGGAATAGTTCACCGTGCCGCCGGCCTGGACATTCATGTCGCCGGTCTTGAACACCGCCACGTCCGCCAGCGCGGAAACCACCGTGCGCACCTGCGCGTTGGTGAGCGTGCCGTTGTTGTTCGTCGCGTTCAAATCCAGCGTGTCCGAAATTCCCGACGCGAGGTTCGTGAACGTGCCGCCTTCAACTGCGAACACCGTCACGGTGAGATTCGTTTTGCCATTCGCGGGCAGAACCGGAATTGTCCAGAGCACAAATCCGCTGGAGTTCACGCCCGCCGCCGATGCGCTGACGAAGGTGAAGCCCGCCGCGAGCTGGTTCGTGACGATGACATTCGTCGCGCCCGCCGGCCCGAGATTCGTCACCGCCACCGTGTAGGTGAGATTGGCACCCGCCACGCCGCTCAACGGGCCAGATTGCGCAACAAGCAGGTCCGCCACCGGCGTGACG
>JAYVCM010000274.1:0-4170 GCA_043749955.1 Limisphaerales bacterium
GTCGGCACCGGCTTTGATAACGCAACCGGTTTGAAATTTGGGGACGATGGCTCGCTTTATCTCAGCGAATATGCGAACAACCGAATTCTAAGAATCACCCCGGCGGCTCCGTTATTGGCCCTGCAGATTTCCGCAACCAATCCGGCAGTTGATCTTTGTTGGAATTCGACAGCCAGCTTGCAATATCAGCTTCAGTCTAGCCCCAGCTTGAACTCAAATCAGTGGACAAATCTCGGCAGTCAGTTTCAGGGCAGTGGTGCGAACCTCTGCGTAACGAACCAAATGGACGCTGTGAACCAGCGATTTTATCGGCTGTTGGTTCAACTGCCTTAGAGCCTGTCTGAAAAATCGTGAAGGAGCCATGAGCAAAAGCAAACCCACTCCAGGCGGTCGCGCCAAAAAGAACACCGGCCCCTCCCTGGTTCGCTCATCGGCGGCGGAATATCTCACCTTTGTGGCCGCCAGTGGCCAGGGGGGCGTCGAAGCCGTTTACGCCGATGAAAATGTCTGGCTCACCCAGAAGATGATGGGTTTGCTCTACGATGTGGATGTCCGGACGATCAACTACCACCTGAAAAAGGTGTTCTCCGACCGCGAGTTGGAAGAAAAATCAGTTATCCAATATTTTCGGATAACTGCCGCCGCCGGCAAATCCTACGACACCCAGCACTGCAATCTGGAGGCCAGCGTATGAGCGACAAACCCAGTCCCTCGTCCCCGCCCGGCGGTCAGTTCCTCGTTTATCAGACCGAGGATGGAAAACTGAAGATTGACGTGCGGTTTCAAGGGGAGACGGTCTGGCTGACACAGCAGCACCTGGCGGAGTTGTTTCAAACGACCAAGCAAAACGTGGGGCAGCACCTCAAGCACATCTTTGAAGAACGGGAGTTCACCCCGGAATCAGTGGTAAAGGAATTCTTTACCACTGCCGCCGATGGCAAGAATTACGAAACCTTGCACGAGACCAAAAATTGCACCCGATGAGCAAACCACGGAAATCAAAAGCCACATCACCGTCCACTGCGGCCAAACCCGCGTCGGAGTTGATTCTCTACCAGACCGAGGACAACCAGACGCGCATTGAAGTCCGGCTGGAGAACGAAACGGTCTGGCTGACGCAGGCGCAGATGGCGGACTTGTTCCAGCGGGAACGCTCCGTCATCACCAAGCACATCCGCAACATTTTCGAGGAAGGAGAACTGTTGGAGCAGGCAGTATGTGCAAATTATGCACGAACTGCCGCCGACGGGAAAACCTACCAGACTGTGGCTTACAATCTCGATGTCATCATCTCGGTCGGCTACCGGGTGAAATCGCTTCGCGGCACGCAGTTTCGCATCTGGGCCACGCAACGGCTGCGGGAATACATCGTCAAGGGTTTCACGATGGATGATGAGCGGCTCAAGCAGTCGGGGGGCGGGAAATACTTCGACGAGTTGCTCGCGCGCATCCGCGACATCCGGTCGTCGGAGAAGGCCTTTTGGCGGAAGGTGCTGGAGATTTACGCGACGAGCATTGACTATGATCCGTCCGCAGAGGCGTCGCAGTTGTTCTTCGCCACGGTGCAGAACAAGATGCACTGGGGCGCGCATGGCCACACGGCGGCGGAAATCATTCATGCCCGCGCGGACGCCGCCCAGCCGCACATGGGACTGACAACGTGGACCGGCAGCCGTCCGCGCAAGACGGACGTGGCCGTGGCCAAGAACTATCTCGGCCTTGATGAGATGGGAGATTTGAACCTGATTGTCTCCCTGTATCTCGACTTTGGTGAACTGCAAGCCCGCAGCCGCAAGCCGATGTATATGCGCGATTGGATCGCCAAGCTGGATGATTTTCTGAAGCTGTCGGGGCGCGAACTGCTGGATCACGCCGGGAAGATTTCCCACGAACAGGCGCTGGCGAAAGCCGAAGCAGAATACGAGAAGTTCCGCGCCCTCGAAAATTCCAAGCCCTCTCCGGTGGAAAAAGATTTTGAGGAAGCCATCAAGCACTTGCCCAAGCCGGTCAAGGGAAGGAAAAAGAAGCCATGAGCGCCCAAGCCAGCTTTGCCTTGCGCCGCCGCCACCAGTCCGCGCTTGCCTAAAATTTTTGGCGACTTACGATGCGTTCCAACGCATGGCAAAAGGGAACGCACAGGATAAAACCAAAGCCGCCGCGCAAATTTCCATGACCCGTTAAAATCAATCATGCTCACCGGCGACATCCGCAGTAAAATTGACGCGCTCTGGATGCCTTCTGGACCGGCGGCATTTTCAATCCCCTCGAAGTCATCGAGCAGATCGGTGGCGGAGCTGGCCGCGCACTTCGCCACCCTCCCGCTCCGCGCCTTCTGCGGCGATGTGGGGAGTTCCGCCTTCAGGCGGCGGGGCGCACGAAAGGAAGAGCGCATGAGGATTTTCCACCCGCTTGAAACAGCACACGTCCCGCCGGCGGAAGCCGGCACTCCGAACTGCGCCTTCAGGAGAGAATTATGATCAAGCTCCGCCCCAATCCACGGTTTGCCGAGTTGCGTGCTTGGTTTGCATCGAAGCCGGAACTGTTGCAGCCGTGGTCGGGCACGTTGTTCCGCTTTCAGACGGTGGAGTTCCCGACGCCGGAAGACGTGTTGAGCGGAGCGGGCGCAAGGCAGCGCGGCGGCCGTTGGAATCCGCCCGGGGTGCCGGCGCTTTACGGCAGCACGACGGATGCGACGGCGCTGGAGGAAAGCAAGGCCAACGACCGTTACGCCGGCCTCCTGAATCGCAGTCCCCGGCTGGTGGTCGCCGTCGAAGCGCGGCTGGCGCGCGTGCTGGATTTCACGTCCGCATCGGTGCGTCGCCAGCTTGGCGTGACGTTGACCGAACTGACGGCGGAGGACTGGCGGAAGCTGCTGGAGAGCGGGCGGGAAAGTTTCACGCAGGCGCTGGGACGCGCGGCGTTTCAAGCCGGAGCGGGCGGAATTCTCGCCCGCTCCGCCGCCGCTGCGGGCGTCAACGGGGTGGTGTTTCCCGGCAATCTCGGCAAGGGCGAAAGTCTGGCGGTGGTGGAGGGCGAAAAACTCCGGCGGCTCGCGCCGAAAGATTAAGATTGCACCCTGCAATTTTGCAGGTTAGTTTGCAGGCAAAAATATGCCAACGATTACTCAAAAGAAAGCGACGGCGGCGCGCCTGTTGGCGTTCCGGTTCAGTCATCGCGGGGTGAAGGATTATTCCGGGTTGATGCAGCATTACCGGAAAAAGTTTCATCTCGCCCAGCCGCTGGTGGTGCGATTGACCGGGTTTTCGCCGCGCTCCGTCGCGAAATGGGCGCAGGGTGAACCGCCATCGCACAAACAGGAGAAGGCGCTGGTGGAGATGGACCGGCTGCTGGACCGTCTCGCGCGGCTGATGGAGACGGAAGCGGTGGGCCGCTGGATGAAGTCGCCCAACCCGGCCTTCGATGGTTCCACGCCGATGCAGGTCATTGAGCGCGGCGAGATGGATCGCATCTGGCGCATGCTCTACGACGTGGAATCGGGTCAGCCGGGTTGAAGGATTGGCACGGTCATGCAGAACATCACCTTCGACGTGACGAGTGGCGCTCTGGAAGTTGGAACGCTGCGGGCGGATAGCGGTGTGTGTGGGTTCCAGTATTCGGATAATTTCGGCTCCCGGTTTCCGATTTCCGCTTTCTCGACTTCCGCTTTTCTTCTTTGCTTGCCTAAATTTTTTGGCGACTTACGATTTGTTCCAACGCATGGCAAACGGGAACGCACATGATAAATCCTCCGGCTCCACGGATGACCTCCGCGCCGACGACATGCCTGTCCGGAAGGACCTCGCCAACCCGCCGTTCAACATGAGCGATTGGGGCGGCGAAAATCTGCGGCAAGACGTGCGCTATTTCTCCCTCTCCGCCTCGAACGAGATTCCTCGCTCGCGGGAGCGGGAGCGGATGTCCGCAGGACAGGTGAGGGTCGTTGGGAAGAAACAATTCAATGCGGAGAGGGCCGGGGTGGGGGAGAAGGTGGTGCCCCCACGCCCGCACACAACCGCGCTTCGGGAAATTGGGACGGGGTTTGAACGGAGCGCGGCTGTGTCCGCCGAGGATCAGCCGCAGCAGCTTCGCATTCAAGACGTCGTTGGAAAGTTTTACCGCGCCTTCACCTCCGGGCCCGCTGCGGCTGGTCGAGGACGACACAGCCGCGCT
>JAYVCM010000275.1:0-2872 GCA_043749955.1 Limisphaerales bacterium
TCGCATCCGCGACGCTTGCGCGAGTTCCGCCTGCGAGATTCCGATTTCCTCAAACTCCGCTTGCAACGAACGGTTGTTCAGCAGCGCAACGGCAACGGCGGATTGCGCGGTGAAATTTGTTTCCATCAACGTCGCCACGGCGCTCGCGAGTTCTTTGCTTTCCCCGTCTCGCATCCATTCTACGCGCTGGCCGGTTCGCGCGTTGACGGTTTTTCCAACGTCGTCGAACGCGCTTTTCGGATTCGTGCTCGTGCAACCGGCAAACGCCAGCGGCACGCCAAGTAGAAAAATCAGTTTAATTATGCTCATGTTTGTGTGGGGTTTCGGATTCGGGTTTTGCTGCGGGCATATCGGGCATGACGGGCGCGTCGGTTCCGAGAAGAATTTTCGTTTGTTCTTCTGTGAGCACTTTTGCGGCTTGGTCAACCGCGCGGATGAATCCGATGCGCTGATCGGCGCGGAGCTGCTCGACCTGCCGAACCCTTGTTTCGATTTCTTCAACGTCCGGGCGATCCGCGCTGGTGCTCTTCCACAGTTGCTGCTCGGCTTCCTGGATTTTTCGATCGGCGCTCGCTTTGTCCAGCAACGCCTGTTCTTTGATTTGATTGAGCTTTTTCTGCTGCTCGGTGTTCAGCGCAAGGTGCTGCGTGTGGTCGAGGAAAAAGTTTTTCGCGCCGGCATGAAAAAGATGGGATATCAATTCAGTGCCTTTGCCGCTACCCGTCAAATCCTTGACCCTGCCCATTGCGTTCATTCCTTCCTGCGTCGGGTCTGCGCCCGGCGGCGGTGTCGCGGGCGGGGCCATGTTGCCGTGCCCCATCGCGGCGTGACCACCCTCCTTCTGCGGTTGCGCCGCCGGCGGCTGGGACGTTTCTGCTGGCTGCGTCTGCTCGTCTTGCGGTTTAGCCACGTTGCCATGTTCCATCGCACCATGATCGTCGCCGCCAGGTTTCATCGCACTCATGCCGCCGTCCTTGGTCATGTTGCCGTGCCCCGTCGCAGCATGACCGTCATCGCCGGATTTCATCCCGCTCTTGTCGCCGTCCATCTTCATCGCAGCGCCATCGCCCTTTCCCTTTTCGCCATGCTCGTGGGCTGGAGCTTCGGATGAGTAGTTGCGAAAATACG
The DNA here is from genome assembly GCA_043749955.1 of Limisphaerales bacterium. Taxonomy (GTDB): domain Bacteria; phylum Verrucomicrobiota; class Verrucomicrobiia; order Limisphaerales; family UBA11358; genus UBA11358. Next base: position 1,129 of record JAYVCM010000275.1, read on the forward strand.
CGACGAGGAGCGCGGCGGGCACGATCAAGATCAGCAACGCGGCCAGGAATGATTTGAGATTGATTAGTGGTTTCATAGGCAAATAGGAGTCAGAGGTTGAAGCGTTCAAAATGGATGCACGCGGCAGGAACATCTGCTTTGCGCAAGGTTCGAATCGTTTGATTCATGAGTTCTGGCGGCGCGCATATGTAGAATGCGTGCCGCGCCAGTTCCGGCCCGGCCAGCCGTTTGATCTTTTCTTCGTCGAGACGCCCGCGTTCGCCCTGCCATTCGTCTGACGGCTTGTTCAGCACATGCACCACCTTCAGCCCGGCGATGCCGTCGCGTTCCATCGCGGCGAGTTCGTCGCGGAAAACGATGTCGCGCTCGCTAGTGTTGGCGTAGAGCAGCGTCACGGTGCGTTCCGCACGCGTGTCGCGGATGTGCCGGAGCATGCTCATCAGCGGTGTGATGCCGATGCCGCCCGCGATGAAGACGAGTTCGCGCTCATCGGGATGCAGCGTGTATGAGAAGCGTCCAAACGGCCCGTGAACAAGGGCGATGTCGCCCGGTTTGGTCTTGCCGATGGACGCGGTGAAATCACCAGACTCCTTGATTGTCGAGCAGAGCACGCCCGCTTCGGTCGGACTCGATGAGATCGTCCAAGGATGTTCTTCCACCGGCAGGTTCGGTGCGCGTTGAAAGGTGAGGAAGTGGAATTGTCCCGGCAGATAGTCAAAACGAACAACGCCTTCAGGCGCGGCGAGTTTGATCGTCCAGACACCATCAGCCTCTTCGCGAACGTCCGTGACTTTGTAAGGATGCCGCCGGAGCAGAATCGTCCGCACGACGCGATGCCAGAGATAGCTTGCGACCGCGACAAAAAGCAGCACGGCCCAAAGCGCCTTCATCCAGACGATCTGAAAATCGCCGCCCGCTTTCCAACTATGGAAAAAACCAAGCGGGAGAATCAGCACCGCGCCGAGATTGTGAACAAAGCGCCACGTTTCGTAGTTCAGCTTGATGATGAAGCGCAGACTCGAAAGCAACACATGGACGAGCACGATCAGGAGTGCAATTCGACCCAGCCAGATATGCCGCATCACCTGCGGGCCGAAAATGAGCGACCAGTCATGGTCGCCGATTGCCAGAAGAACTGGATGAGAAATGAGCAGCAGCGAGGCGAGAACCGCCATCGCCTTGTGGAAATGGAACAGCACGTTCAGCCCGAACGGGTGCTCGATCCATTTCAACCGTGCGGAAACCACGAACTGCAGGGCGAGGATGGTGAATCCGACGAGCGCCAGGTTCTTGCCGACCGTGTAGATGAAGCTGTGATCGGTCAGCGGACGCAGCAACGCGACCAGTATCAGCGGCGAAAGCACAATGGCCGCATACATCACCAGACGCACGATCGCGCCGGTCCGTCCGCTCTGTTGATGGCTGGTCATACGAAAATCGCGGGCATCAATGTTTGTGCCCGGGTTTTGCCGCAGGTTCTTCCGCAGGCTTGCTGCCGGGCGTTGCGGGTTTTGCTGCGGGCATGTCGGGCATGACGGGCGCTGCTGTGCCGAGAAGAATCTTCGTCTGTTCTTCCGTGAGCACTTTGGCCGCTTCCACGACCGGGCGAACGAGGGTCAGGCGCTGGTCGCCGCGCAGCTTTTCGATTTCGCGGACCTTGGCTTCGATTGGCGCGAGATCCGGCTGGTCGGCGGCGGTGAGCTTCCACAATTGCTGCTCGGCTTCCTCCAAGTTTCGGTCGGCG
>JAYVCM010000276.1:0-15064 GCA_043749955.1 Limisphaerales bacterium
TGCGTAGTCGGATGAAGTGTGGACAGGCTACGGTTTCGGCGGGGCGGTGTTGATCGGCGCGCTGAAGGTGATGCGTGTGCCGCGACCGGCCTCGCCGTAACATTCAAATTGTCCGCCGACACTCCGCAGCCGTTCGCGCATATTTTCGAGGCCGTTGCCGCCGCCGGTGCGCCTGGGCGGCGCGGCGGGGTCGAAGCCGCAGCCGTCGTCCTCGATGCGGAGCTTGAATTCGCCGGAGCCAATTGACAACTGCACGCACACTTGTTTCGCCCGGGCGTGTTTGAGCACGTTGTTCAATGCCTCCTTCGCGGCGAGAAAAACCTGGCGGCGAACTTCCGTGGGCAGCACGACGGCGGGAATCTGTGCCGGCAGATCAATGACGCAGCGCACCGGGCTGCCTTCAAAATAATCTTCGGCGTAGCGGCAAAGATAATGCACGAGATCCGCCAGCGTGTCGTTGCGCGGATTGACGGCCCAGACGGCTTCTTCAAAGGAGCGGATGGTTTCGCGCGCGGTCTCGGAAATTTCCCGCACGTCGCCGTGCGCGGAGGCGGGCAGGTCGGGATTGCCGCCGGCCATTTCCGTCAGGAGCGAGAGCCGCGTGAGTTTGGCGCCGACTTCGTCGTGCATGTCACGCGCGATGCGCGCGCGTTCTTTTTCGAGCGCGGCCTGCTGCTCCAGGTGCAGCATCCGCGCGCGCAGACGGCGGAAGGAAACGTAGCGCACCACCGCCACCACGCTCGCGGTGAACCCCACGAGCACCAGCAAACGAAACCACCATTCCTGCCAGAAATAGGGCGCGACCTCGATGTCCAGCGCCGCGCCGGTGTCGTTCCACACGCCGGCATTGTTGCAGGCGCGCATGCGGAAGCGGTAGCTGCCCGAAACCAGGTGCGGATACTTCGCGCTGCGCTGGGTGCCGGCCTCGGTCCATTTCTCGTCGAAATTTTCAAGCTGGTAGCGGAACTGCACGTTTTCCGGCGAAGCAAAACTCAAGGCGGCAAAGTCCACTTCCAGTTTCCGATGTCCCGGCGGGAGATGCAGCGTCGCGCCGGCCGGGCGCAAGTCGGAAATATTTTTTCCGTTTTCCGTCCGCAGCGGTGAAGTGCTGTCGTAGAGCGCCACCGGCTGGTCATCCACCCGCACGCGTTCGAGGACGACGGGCGGCGGCAGCGGATTCCCCCGGATGTTTTGCGGCTGCACCGTCAGCAGGCCGTTGAGCAGGGCGAACCACAGCCGTCCGTCCGCCGCCTTGCAGACGTTGGGGAAACTCGCCGCGTTCGGCTGGAAATTGGGCAGGCCCTCATTGTGGCCCAACACCAGTGAACGCAATTTTTCCGCGCGGCCGCCGGCCACCGCCGCCAGCTCGTTGGATTGAATCTGAAACGCGCCGCGATTGCCCGTGACCCACAGATTCCCGCGTTCATCGGTCAGCAGTTGCGAGGCAAAATCATCCGCCAGCCCGTTGGCCTCGGTGATGCGTGAAAATGTTCCAGCCTTCAACCAGCCGATGCCTGCGCCCGCGTAGCCCACGAGCAACGCCCCGTCCGCCGTGGTTTCCAGCGCGCGGATTGGTGCGCCGCCAGGATTGAACGCCGCTGTTTCCACAATGAGCGAAGCATCTTTCACACGCAGAACCTGGCCTTCCAGCGTGCCGATCCAGAGCGTGCCGTCCGCGCCTTCGGTCATGGCCCGGATGGTGCGGTTCTCGCCGGGCAACGGCAGCGGCTCGGTCAGCTTGCCGTCCCGCAAACGTTGCAGGCGGCTCGGCGAACCGGACACCACCCACACGTCATCGTTCGCGGCGGTAAAAATCAGATGCACCGAACCGTTGTGCAGGCCGTCTGCGTGCGACCAGGTTTTCCAGACGCCGTCGCGGAAAAAATTCAGCGTCCGGTTGCGCGCACCGACCCACACGCCGTCTTTTTTGTCCGCCGCCACGCACGTCGCGGCATCGCCCGGCCAGCCAGCTTGCGAATCAACCACCTCCCAGCGGCCGTTTTTCAGATTGGCCAACGTTCCATTTTGCGCGGCGACCCACATCAGTCCGTCCGTGGACTGGCACACGGACGCCACGGATTCAAACGGCAGGCCCGCGTCGCGCCCGATCAAGGTGGCGGCGCTGGGGCGGATCAGATTCAAGCCGCCGCCACGAGTGCCGGCCCAGAGGTTGCCTTCGCGATCCTCGCTGATGCAGTTCACCGATTGGTGCGACGTCGGCACTTTTTCCAGCGCGCCGCCTTTGAAACGAAAAAGTCCGTCCGCCGCCGTGCCAATCCACAACGCGCCTCGGCGATCCTCGAACAACGCCTGGGGTTCGATGTTGTTCGTCCATCGCGCGAGTTCTTTGGGTTCACTGCTTTCCTCATACTTCAACAGGCGCGGTCCGGCGCAAATCCACAGGCCCGCCGAAGCCGCGCCATGAATGCGAACGGTGATTTCGTTGAGCGAGAACTTCGGCTGAAGTTTGCCGTCGCGAAAGACGCCCACCTGTCCGCCCTTGGAAAACCACAGTTCGCCCTGCGCATCGGCGGTCACCCAGGCATTGATGCCCGCCGGCAAACCCTCCGCCACGGTGAACCGGCTGACCGCGCCATTTTGTATCCGGCAAAGCGTGCTGGAATAAATCACCCACACCGCGCCATCACGGTCTTCCGTCATGGACGTGATGCGTTCGGCGGGCAGACCGTCGGCCGGGGTGAACGTGCGCGGCGGGTCCGCATCGAGGCGGATCACCGCGCCGGAGTCCATGCCCAGCCAGAAAATTTCACGCTGGCCCAGCAGCATGGTGCGGACGGGCTTTTTGAACACGCCGGGCAGTTGCACCGCCGAGAAACTGGCGCCGTTGAAACGCATCAGTCCGCCGTAGGTCGCCACCCAGATATAACCATCTGACGTTTGCGCCACGCCGGTAACGCTGTTGTCCGGCAGACCGTCTTCTGTCTGCCACGGACGAAACGACCAGGCGGAAGCATTGGTCGCCGGGTCCGCCCGCCCGGACACCGGCGAAAGCAACGCCAGCAGCAGCATCCAAGTGATGAATTGGCTCGCGCGAAAGGGCATCCTCAAAATTTTCTCCGGCTGGTTGGAAATTTCATTTCATGGAATGTAGCTGGCTTTGTAAAAACCAAAAGGCTGCGCGACCCGCGCTGTGTTGGTGTCGGCAAAAATGCCGATGGTGCCGTTGCAGCGGATCGAGCCAACGTTCGTCCACGTCACCGCATTCAGAGTCGGACTGTAATAGACCGTGTAAGTGCGGCCGGGCGCAGCCGCCCAGGCGACTTGCACGGCGTTGGTCGTGCGCGTCGGCGCGGCCATCACGAACGCCTGATCCGGCCCGCGCACGGAGAAAAACGGATGGCTCGCGCTGTTCGTCTCGTAGCTGATGATGCCCTGCGAATTGCGCGGCGGGCTGGACGTGTTGTTCACGCCGAATTCCACGAGCCACGCCTGATTGCCGGTCACGGGTCGCAATGGCGTGGACGACCAGTAGGCCGTGGCCAGCGTCGTGTTGGTGGGAAACAAAACTCGGTTCACGCACGCCTTCGCGCTGGCGGCGGTGGTGGCGGTCGCGAGCGTGTAGTCGGTGAGCGTCTGCAATTCTTTGATGTCCGGCAGACGCCAGTCGGTGTAGCCGCCGAGCGAAAGATTTTCCGCGTTCGTCAATGCGCCGTTCCAGTTTGTCGTGGCAGACGGGACTTGCTGCCACATCAAACCGGTGTCGAGGTCGGTGATCGTGCCGTCGCCGTTGTTCAGATAGTTGTGGCCGTTCGATGGCTTGCCGCCACGCACATAGCGCGCGTGATAGCGCAGCGAGCCGCCGGCACTGATGGTTTCGGTTTTCGGTTTCGGGCCGAGGCCGCCGCCGGAATTGGCGCACCAGACGTTGGCGAAATTTGTGCCGTAGATGTCCGTCGTCCACCAATACTGCGCCGCGCCCGCCGGATGGTTCGGAAAATAAATCAAGTCCACCGCCGGGTTGTTGTTGTGATTCATCATGCTGAACAGCTCGGCGGGCGTGGGCAATCGCCAGTCGTTGAAGCCGCCGTTGGTCACGCTGACGGCGTTCGTCACGGCGAATTCCCAGGCGGACTCGCCGTTGTCCACTTTCTGCCACATCAATCCGGTGACGTTGTCCACGATGGTATTGCTGCCGTTGTCGGTGAATGACGGCGGATAAATGGCGTAGTCCGCGTCCTGCCCAAACGTCGCGCCGGAAAAATTCGTCTGCCCCGTGTCCGGCAGCTTCGCCATGCTCGCGGCGGCCATGGGATAAGTGGTGAGGCGATTGCCGGTGTTGTTGTAGGTCAGCGTCGTCGGCGAGATGGTCGGCAGCCGCCACGTCATCGTGAGCGTCTTCGGGTTCACGTTGCGATTGAGCTTCCAGCACAAGTCATAATTCGTGCCGTTGACCGTGTAGCGCATCAGCCAGTTGTCATCGCTGGCCGCCCCGCCCACGTTTTCGATGAGCTGCCCCGAGGCATTGGTGGTGAGCGCCACGGGATTTTTGAAGGCGATGATCGTCGCCCCGGCCACCGGCACGGCCGTGTAGCCGCCGGTGTTGTTGCCGCGCAAACCCGAGGCCGAAGGCTGCGGATCAATCTGCCCGCCATAGTTCACCACCGTGCCGTGCATCGCATTCATCATGTAGGGCGAGGCCGGCGTCCAGGTGCTCGTGCCCGCGTTGTAGTTGCCACGGGCGTGATAATGATAGCCCCACGCGCCGTGATTGTGCCCGCCATCGCTGTCGAGCGCCTGCATCGCACTGCCGTCCGGCTCGACATACCCATAGACGGGATAGCCATCGAGCGCCCACGCGATGGGTCTGGCGTTTCCGAGCACCGCCGTCAGATGCGTGGGGAAAATGTGATAATGGTAGTCGTCGCCCAGCCCGCAGTGACCGCCATAGGCATCCAGCTCGCCGATGGTTTGCGAGAACTGGCCCGTGTTGTTGCGCGGGTTGAAAATCGCCACGCCGTCCGCCGCCAACGCCACCGCCCCGCGCTGAAAATTATTCGTGAGCGAGATGGGCGCAGCCGCCGCGACCGGCACGAGCGGGATGCGCCAGTAGTTCGGCTGGAGGTAACCCGCCGAGCCTGAATCCGCCGGGTTCGCCGTGCTGGCAAAGTAGGAAGCCGGCAACGGGACTTGCTGCTGCCAGCTCGTGATGCCCACCATCAGATTCGGCTGCCGCGTGCGATCCGGGATGCCATCGGACTCCTCATAAAAATAAGTGCTGTCCCAATAGAAACGCACCTTGGGTTTGAATGGCGTGAACGACGACATCATGAGCGTGCCGTTGCCGGCGGGCGGCGTGTAAAAGTTGGGCGTGAGGTTTGTCTTCGATGCTTTTGCGGCGAAGAACACTGGCCCATCGTGCGCGGGGTCGCCGGTGAGATGCGCTGATGCGACAAACGGGCTGACGACCAACGTCAGCGCGATGAGGTGGCGGAGCATTTTCATTTGAACGCTGCGGCTACTTGGGTGTGGTGGTGCAGATCGGATCCGCAACCAGGGCGGCGGATTTCAAACCCAGCGCTGACGCCGAACCCGATCCCGCCGCATCTGGAATCAAAGGCATGATGACCCGGTAGAATCCGCGCGGCCCGGCCAGCCGCGCCGCGTCGGTCTCGGTGAAGGTCACCGCCGTGCCGTCGCTGGTCACGGAGGCGATGTCGCCCCAAACGGCGTTTTCCAACGTGGCCGAGTTTTGCAGCGTGTAGGTCGTGCCGGGCGTGGCGTTGAAACGCAGCGCGATCTGGTTGTTCGTGCCCGTGCGCGTGAAACTTTGGATGACCAGATTTTCGACGACGCTGTTCGTCACGCGGAACTGGGCCATCATCCCGCCGTCCTCGTGGTTGATGAAGTGGCAGTGAAACATGAACGGGTTCACGTTGCTCGCAAAGTCGTCGAACTTCGCGACGAAGGTCGCCGTCTCCCCCTTGGGCACATAGAACGTGTCCTTCCAGCCCGATTCATAGGGCGCCGCGAAACCGGTGGACGTGACCTGCGTGCCGCCGTTGCGCGCGACGATTTTGAAGCGCACATCATGAATGTGAAACGAGTGGCCAAAGATCGCGCCCGCCTGGTTTGAGACAATCCATTTTTCCACCGCGTTGAGGCGGATGGAGTGATCATAATTTGTGTGATTGAAGGTGACGTTGTTGAACGTGAATTCGCCGCCGCCGCCGCCGCCGCTGAGGGTGATGGTGCGCGTGTTGGTCGCGTCGTTCGTGGTCCAGTAGGTGTTGGTCGCCAATGTGGCGGGCAGCGACGTGATGGCGTTGCTGGTGGCGGCGGCCACGACGAGGTGGAGGAGATTGAAGTCGGTGTTGTTGAGCAGACTGCCGTTGATCGGGCCGGATTTTCCGCTCGGCGGAAGCGGCCCGCCCTCCTGTCCGGGGAAGCCGAAGACCTGGCCGGAATTGTATGCCTTCAAATCCAGCGAAGAGCCAACCGCATTGGTGGCCAGGTTGAGCAGAATCTCCACGCGCTCGCCGACCATGAGGAACAGTCGCGTCACCTGCACGGGCGCATTGAGCAGGCCCTGGTCGTTGGCGATGACATGGAACGTCCGGTTGTCGCTGAAGCCAATGTTGTAGCCGCGCTCAATTTCCGCGTTGAGAATCCGCAGTCGAACGTATTGCGCGGGCAGGCTGACCTGCGCGTTGGTAACACCGTTGGCCAGCAGGTAGTCGCCGTAGTTGTCGAGAAGGTGGTCGTAGGCGAATTGATTGCCGGGAGCCACGCCCGCAAAAGCATTCGTCAGAAACCGGCGGCTCGTGAACGCCACCGGAAAATCGTCCACGCCATAGGTGCGCGGCAACGCGAGCGCGGCCTCCTGCGCATCGCGGACAATGATAAATCCACCTGCGCCCTTCGTGAGCTGCTCCTGCGCCGTGCCGTGCAAATGCGGATGATACCAGTAGGTGGCGGCGTCGTTCTTCACGATGAAACTCGGCGACCAGACGGTGCCGGGCGAAATCATCTGGTGCGGCCCGCCGTCCATGATGGCGGGAATGTGAAACCCGTGCCAATGCACTGTGGTCACGTTGGTCAGATTGTTCGTCATGTTGATCTGCACCACATCGCCCTTGTTCATGATGAGCGTCGGCCCCCAGAAGTCCGCGCCGTTGAACGCGTAGGTCACCGTCTTCGCGCCCGTCGCCCGGAACGCCCGGTTGGTCTGGGCCAGCCAGAGGTTGAAAGTCGTGCCGGAAAGCGCCGGCGGAATCCAGAGCGGTTTGTAAGTCTGGGCGGGCAGTGAGACGACGGCGGCGATTAGGAACGCGCCGGCGAGGAGTTTGATTTTCATGTTTGAGTTTTTTATCATTTTCATGCTTGAGTTTTTATCACTGTGCCCGCTGTCCGCCTGGCGGTTCTCCTTTGGCCGCGCTGCGATCATACACTACTTTCAACTCCGCGCTGTCGAGAATTGAGTCCTTGATCGCCGCGAGCAAAACTTCCCGGGGGACTTCGCGCGCCGGTTGATTCAACGGCGCCGGAGCGGAGAGCGCGTAAACCGTCAGCACATAAGTTTTCGGCCCCGGCCCTTGCGAGTGCGGCGGCTCGTAACCAATCTGTCCTTTGAAGCCCGGGCCGAGTTTGCCAATGTCCTGCACGTTTTTTGGCAGGCTGGTAACCGTGGCGGGAATGTCCCACATCGTCCAATAACATTTCATCACGTTGCCGGGCGCGAGGTGATCCATGATGAGTGCGTAACTCCTCGTGCCGGCGGGCGCGCCCGTCCAGACCAGTGGCAACGTCGAACCGTCGCCATCGCCCGTGAACTCCGCAGGCAGTGCGCCGCCATTGATCACGGCCGGACTTTGCAGCGAAAAATTGCCGCTCCGTCGGGGCGTGAAATTCACGGCCGCAACCGGAGCGCCCTCGTTGCGCGGCGGCCGGGCCTCGGAGCGATCTCGTGGCGGACGATCCCCGTCGGGACCCGGACGTCCCGGCGGGCCGCCATCGCGACGACCAGCAGGCCCGCCACCGCCACCAGCACCGCCACGGCGTCCACCGGCGCTGAAAGTTTCATCCCGCGTCGTCCCGTCGGGGCTGATGAATTGAAACTTCCAGTTCCCGTCGCCCGCCGTCGAGTAGTTGACGCCACCCGGTTTTCCGTTCACGGAATACTTGAGCGAAAAAGTTTTGTGATCAGGCGAGTTGGTGAAGCCGGTGATGCGTGCGCCGCGCAAGGGCGGTTGATCTTGTCGCACCGGTTGCGCGTGCGGTTGCGGGTCCACCTGCTGCTGTGCCTCGGTCACTTCCCCGTGAAAGCCGCCGTTGACGTAGGGATATTTCGTCGAGGCATGATAGTGATAGCCGAGCGCGGCGGTGCTGTGACCATTGAAGGCATCGAGTTTCGTGGGCGCGGAACCGTCGGGTTCGGTCAGACCGTAGATCGGATAACCATCGAGCGCATAGGCAATCGGCAGCGCCATGCCGAGCACGCTCTGCAAATGCAGCGGCGCGGCGTGGTAATGATAATCATCCGCGCGCCCGCAGTGTCCGCCCCATTGATCGAGTTCGCCGATCTCCTGCGAGATTTCGCCGCGATTGTTCTGCGGATTGAAAATGGGAATGCCATTCGCCGCAATCGCGATTGCGCCGCGCAGGAAATGGTTTTTGATCGTCTGCGGTTGCGCGGCGGGCACGGGCGTGAGCGGGAAGCGCCAGGCATTGTCGCCGAAATATTTTTGCGGCAACGGCACCTGCTGCTGCCAGGCCGTGATGCCGACCATCAGGTTGTGCGCGGGCAGGCCGTCGGACTCGACGAAAAAGAATTTGTCGTCAGCGTGCGTCTTCACCTTGGGAGCGAACGGACGAAAGGACGCCGCGATGAATGCCGTGTGGTTGGTCAAGTTTCTCTGGCCCGCGCCCGCCGCCGTAAAAACGACGTTGGTCGGCGGGGTGACGCTTGAATCGTAATGGGCGACTCCATCATGCGCGGGATCGCCAATGAGATGAGCGAGGCAAGGGGTGTTTCCAAGACTGGACAAACCGGCAATGGCCATCGTGATTTGGGCAAGGATTCTCATGGCGTCACTCTAAGTCGGGCATCCTTAAGGAAACGTGAAGACAAACCAACTCCATCATCCCTCCGCCGCCTAAACAGCGGTTTGATAAAAAAATATTTTTCACAAAAAAATTTCCATCCAAAGCTTCACCGCGACAGCGAACGGATCAGTTCCCGCGCTTCGGAATAATCCGGCTGAATCTCCAGCGCCCGGCGCGCGGCGGCGAGGGCTTCCGGCTTGCGTCCTGCCTGCGCCAGAATTGTCGCCAGCGCATACGAAGCCCGGGCGTCGTGACCATTCGCGGATTCGGCACGCGTGAGCGTTTCCATCGCCTTGGCCGAGTCGCCCTGTTGATTGTAAACCAGACCCAGATTGTAAAGCGCGCGGTCGTGGCGCGGATTCAGACGCACCGCTTCCTCCAGTGCGACGACCGTTTGCGCGCGATTGCCGGCTTCATTCCACGCGAGGCCGAGACGATAGAAATTTTCCGCATCCGTTGGCGCGAGGCGGCAGGCGGCTTGAATCTGCGTCAGTGCGTTGCTGGACTGCCCGGCGAGGCTCAAGGCCACCGCGTAATCAATGTGGAACGGCGGCGAATTGGAATCCCAGGCGATCGCCTTGGCATAGTGCGCAAGAGCCGGCTCAACTTCGCCGTGGGCAAGCTGCCACACGGCATGCTGCGCCTGACCGGCCGGCTGGTCGGCGTTGTTGCGGATGGTTTGCAGAATTTCCCTGGCGACCAGAGAATTCGTTTCCAGCATTTCCCGCAAAGCCCAGCCGGCGGCAAGCCGGACGCTGCGAACCGGGTCATTGAGCCGCTCGCGCAAAGCGGCTTCCACTCCGGGCGCACGCAACTCGATGAGCGGAGCGAGTGATTGCACGGCCTTCGCGCGAACGAGTGGATTTTCATCGTGCAATAAATTTGTCAGCGCCGAGGTCACGTGTGGTTCAACCGCCCACGGTTCCAAAAGCGAGGCCGCCACCGCTTTCCAAAATGGAATTTCATTTGTCGCGAGCAATTGCAGCAACGGATCGCGCGCCGACTCCCCGCCCCGCCGGGCTTCCGCCAGCCAACGAGCGCGCTGCTGTGAAGGGCGGTTCATGTTGGTGCCATACCATTTCTGCACGGCAGCCAGAGACCAGGCGGTGTCCTTGCCGGTGTGGCAGCGATTGCAGGCGTTGGGGATGCCGAAATCTTTCGTGAGCTGCGGATCGGGAATCGTGAAGCCGTGATCGTGACGCGCGTGGCGCTGCATATAAACCGTCTGCGGCATGTGGCAGTTCACGCACTCGCCGCCGGTCTGCTTGATGTCGCGATAGGCCGTGAGATTTGAGTTCGTAAGTTTGCCCGTCGCATCGTGGCCGAAAACCGCATGGTGACTGTGAGTGACGGGATTGATGACGGGCGCGTTGGTCACGCCGCCGGCATGGCAGCGCAGGCACAGCATATTTCCCGGCAGAATGATTTTCGCGGTGTGCGGCTGATGGCAGTCACCGCACGTCACGCCCGCCGCGTGCATCCGGCTGCCGAGAAACGCATTGAACTCATAATCCTCGTCGTGAATCTGGCCGTCGGGATAAAAAATCTCCGACGCGTCCACGGTCACGAGGTCGAAGTCGTCCGAAAATTTATCGCCGGGTTTGAAATCACCGGTCAAGTCCGCCCGCCGCGCGTGACACGAACCGCAGGTGTCGAGCCTCTGCGGTTTGCTGAATTTCTTCAGCGTTGGATCAACGGCGCTGCTGTGCTTATGCTGCGTGCTCCACTCGACGTGATCCTTCATCGGCCCGTGACAGGCTTCGCAACCCACCGACGCCTCGGCCATCGTGGTGTGATAGGTGTCCGTGACCTCGTCGTAATTTTTCAGCAGGCGCGTGTTGTGGCACGCGGCGCACATGGAATTCCAATTCATGCCGCGCCCCGTCCAATGTCCCCATTCCCCCGGCTGCCGGTCCTCCGCGCCAAAGACGTTGAACCATTGGTTGCTGCGCGGGTCGAAAGACGCCTCGTGAACCTGCCATCGTCCGCCCGGCATCGCCGTGAGAAATTGCCGCAGTGGATCGTGGCCGATGACGCGCTCAACCGGATATGGTTCACGCCGGCCACCGAAGCCCAGCGTGATAATTTCCGGCCGGCCGTTGGTGCGGCGGGTTTCGGTGGCTTGCGAGCCATGCGAAAAAATCCGCGCCGGCTCGAACGCTGACGTGTCGAGGCCGGCCCGCAACGGTCGCTCGGCCAGACCGTGATGGGACTTTGCCCACGCCGCATGCGCTTCCTCGTGACAGCCGCGGCAGCTTTCCGAACCGGCATAGGCCGCGAAAATATCCGCCGGCGATTGATTGGTGGCAGAATGTATCTGGCCGGCAGAAACCTGTTTGGGGCCAGCCCACAGCCTGCCAACAGTCAAACCGATGGCGGCACTCATCAACCACCGGTTCAAGCATGATTTCATCGAAAAAAAAGAATTTGAGGCAATGATGCTTATTTTGCAACCGGGGGTTTCGCGTCCTGCCAGCCGCGTTTCCATTGCGCCACCAACTGCTGGACGAGTTCGGCGTTGGCCGGAACTTTGGCGATGTTCATATTTTCCTGCGGGTCGTTTTGGTGGTCGTAAAGTTCGATGGCGTCAACTTTCGAGTGGTCTTTCGCCTGCACCCAGACGGTGAAACGATGCCGGTCGGTGCGCATCGTATAGCCCATCAAATCCTTGCCGTGAGTCGCCACCGCGCTGCGCGGATACTGGCTGAACGCCGCCGTTTTCCACGGGCGTTTTGGATCTTCGAGCAACGGCTTGAAGCTCGTGCCTTCGAGATGGCCGGGCGACGGCAGTCCCGCGAGTTCCGCCAGCGTTGGATAGACATCCACAAATTCCACGAGCGCGTCAGTGTGTGCGCCGGTGTTTTTCATGCCGGGCACGAAAAGAATCAACGGCGCGTTCACGTCGTTTTCCATGTTGCTGTGCTTGGCCCAGGCATCATGTTCACCGAGTTTCCAACCGTGATCACCCCATAGGATGACAATGGTGTTGGTGCGCAATCCGAGATGATCCAGTTCATCCAACACGCGTCCAACTTGCGCATCGGTGTAACTCACGCAGGCGTAGTAGGCGCGCTTGAGCTGCCGCGCGAGGTCATCGGGCAGATGCCCGCTCGGAATGTCGTGATACATTCGCAGTTCATCACCTGGAAGGATGGCGTAGTCCGGGGCATCATTCGGTCGGAACGGATTGGGCGCGAGCTTGATTGTCGCCGGGTCGTAGAGGTCCCAATATTTTTTTGGCGCAACAAACGGGAGGTGAGGCTTGACCAGTCCGACCGCGAGAAAGAACGGTTCGTTTTTCCCGGCGATATTTCGAAGCGCCGCGATCGCCAAGTCACCCACCTTGCCATCCGTGTAAGTGTTGTCGGGAACATCGGCACATTCAAACGCTGGTCCGCGAGTGTTGAGACGGTTGGTCGCAATTTCACCGGCCGCATAAGTTTCTTTCTCGCCCGGAATCGCCGGCTTGCTTTCGCCATCGCCATCCGGTTCGCCCGCCGGCTTGTGGGAATTCAGCTCCTGATTTTCCGGCAGCGCATAAACTTGCGCCTTCGGGTTCACCCAGGGAACAGACCATGATGGGGAATCGTTGAATCCGCCGTGATAAATCTTGCCCATGCCTTGAACGAAATAGCCGTTCTGCTTGAAGTGTTGCGGCAACGTGACCACATCCGGCAGTGCCTTGCGAAAATGAGTTTTCAAATCCCACACCTTGGTCGTGTCCGGCCGCGTGCCGGTGAGCAGGCTGGAGCGCGTCGGTGAACAAACCGCCTGCTGGCAATACGCGCGGTTGAAAACCATTCCCTGCGCCGCGATGCGGTCAATGTTTGGACTCTTGATGTAATCCTTGCCGTAGCAGCCGAGTTCGGGCCGCAAATCATCCACGACGATGAAAAGGACGTTTGGTTTTTGTGGCGTGCCGCCGGCACCAGCCGCCTCAAAAATTCCGGTCATCACCGAAACTGCCGCGAGGATGGATATGTTCAGTTTCACTTTCATTGGCACAGATCACTTCGTCCACAGCACCGGCTGCGTGATGGCGAGGTTGCGGCGCACCTCGGCATTTGCAGGGTCGGGCGGAAGTTTTTTCCAAAGCTCCAGATACTTCGGCTCGTCGAACGCGAGACCGGCGAAAAGCAAATTCGATTGCCGCGACGGCCAGCCGTCCCACGCCATCACATCCGGCTTGAGCGGCCACTGGGATTTGTCGGCGAGATACGGATAGAGATACGCGACGGCTTTCCGGATGCCGCGCCCGTCAGCGAGTTCAAACTTCCACAGATTGTCGTCCGGCGTCGAGAGCACCTGGCAAAGCGTCGTCATGTTATCGAGCTGGAAAATCGAGTAGGCGTAAGGCTTCGTGCGTTTCAACTCCGCCGGGAAGCTGCCATCCGTCGCCATCTGGTTCGGCACGAACACCTCCTTGAACTGACGACGGCACTCCGCCAGCTTCGCCTCATCGCCGGTGAAACGCGCGTAGCACGCGAACTGCAGCCAGAACGCGACGGCGTGATTGTTCTTGGCGTTCGCCTCATCCTGGCCGTTCTTGCTCGTGGCCATCCATTCAGCGAGATCACCGAACCATTTTTTCAAACCCGCCGTCAGCTCCGGCGTGAACGCGGGCGATTTTTCCATCGCCACAATCGCCGGCGGAATTTCGATCAGGTGCAATCCGTCAATGATGCCGAAGCTGCGGCCGTTGCCGTTGTCGCGACCGGGAATCGTCTGCGTGTTTTGCAGATTGGGATTCATCCGCGTCGCTGAATCGAGAAAGAAAACTTTCAGCAGCGCCGCCGCCTTGACCGCGTATTTTTCATCGCCGGAAATCTTGTAAGCCGCGCCGAGCGCCGCCACCGCGTCGCGCAACTGGCGCATCGCCATCCGATGTTCATTGAAATTGCCGGGATTCGTTTCGCCGTCGCGCTGGAGGTAAGGCAGTCCGTTCGTCTTGGACGGATCGGGCCACCAGTAATCGCCGTTGGAATAAAAGTCATTCGGCCCGCCGACGCTGTGCTCCGCGTGAAACTTCGTGATGGTGATCGGCCCGAGCGCCAGCGCCGCCTTGGCTGCCTTCATGATGCGCTTGCGGTCAATCTCGCCGACATCCGGCACGGACAGTTCGGTGGGCGAAAGCAACTGGAAGCGTTTGCCCGCGACATCCGGAAAGCTGGACAAAAGTTTTTCATACTTCGGTTCGTGATACGCCACCGCCGCCATCCGCAGCAGCGGCGTAAATTCCACGCGGTTGAAATTCTTAATCTGCTGATACGTCCATTCCTTCGCCGGATCAATTGCGTAAGGCAGCAAAAAATCCAGCGCGGTGGCCATCCCAAACTTGCCGTTCTGTAATTTGTAATGCCACAAATCCACGCCGACATATTCGGACAGCGTCGCCAAGGTGGACAACGCTTCGAGATTGAAATGCGAATAGCTCAACGCCGCCGTGCGCGCCAATTCCAGCGGCTGCTTGCCATCCGCCTCAATCTGCACGCCGATGCGTTTCTGTTTCGCGGTCTCGGCGATCTGCTTCGCAACATCCATTTTGCCCAGCACCAACGCCAGCTCCATCGTCTGCACGTCATACCAGGTGCCGTGATTGTTTTTGGAATTGGATTCCGCGCGTCCGTTTTTGCTCGTGAGCAGCCAGTCCAGATATTTTTCCTGCCACGCTTTGAACTCAGTTTTGTCCTGCTCCGTCCACGCCGGTGAACCCGCGAGCAGCTCCGCCGCATCCGCCGCCACCGCGACGTGCCGGCCTTCCAGGATGCCCGTGCCGCGCCCGGTGTTTTCGCCCATCACCGCCTGCGCAAATTCCAAATTGGGATTCATCCGCGTGACCGGGTCAAGAAACCACGCGCGCAGAAATTTCGCCGCCTGCGCCGCGTAAGTTTCGTTGCCGGTGAAATAATACGCCAGCGCCAGCGTCTCGACGGTGTTGCCCATCTCTGACATCCGCCCATGGTCATAACCGTCCACGCGACTTTCGGGATTCACCTTCCCG
>JAYVCM010000277.1:0-10171 GCA_043749955.1 Limisphaerales bacterium
TCATGTTCGTGGTGTGGGTAACCATGAATAGGAGTCAACGTATCGGCAGACCCCTCGTCCACCTCCCCGTCCCGGTAACATTTAATATGAGTCAACTCGTGACCCCATTTTCGCGCAGAAAGATTTTGCAATTTTCGCGGCGGGGAATGATACTCTGCGGCGGCGGACGAAAGCTCGGGTTCCGTCACTTGGCCTAAACCGGTTCCTCACCACCAAGTTTTGATTTTTATGAGCGGGTTACCTTTTGCAATCATCGCGGCGGCCACCAAGCAGGTGGAGCTGCTTTACGTTTGGGATCAGGCGAGACCGGAAGCCAAGGTCATCATCGTCCTGCTGTTCATTTCCTCCATCGCCGTCTGGTGGATGATGATTTTCAAAGTCATCCAGATGCGGCGGGCGCGGAAATTAAACACCTTTTTCGGCGACGAGTTCACGGCGCAGAAGGTGGTGCTGGAAATGTTCGACCGGAAACTCGAGGTCAACGGCTGTCCGCTCTACGCGGTTTATCAGTCCGGCTGCGTGCAGCTCGATTCGCGGCTGCGCGGGCCGACGGGTGAACGCGCCAAGCAGCATATCAGTCTCAAGAACATGGAGCACATCAAGCGCGCCATCGAAAATGTCGTCGCCCGGGAATCGCTCAAGCTGGAATCCGGCTTGATCCTGCTGGCGATCGCGGTGAGCGGCGCGCCGTTCATGGGTTTGCTGGGAACAGTGTGGGGCGTGATGAGCACGTTCGCGGGCATCGCGCAGTCGCCGCAGGGCGCGTCGCTGGCGGTGATGGCGCCGGGTGTTTCCGCCGCGCTGGGCACGACCGTCGCCGGCCTGCTCGTGGCGATCCCCTCGATGTTCGGCTACAACTGGCTCGTCCATAATCTGCGCGCGTTCACCGTCGAGCTGGACAACTTCGCGCAGGAACTGGTGTCGAAAATGGAAACGGAATTTTTGGAGGAAGAATGAAAATGAAACTCGTTAAAGCGTTAAAGCGTTGCAGCGTTGAAGCGGATTCAGCCTCCGTCACGCCGACGCCCCCACCCTTCAACGCTTCAACGCTTCAACGCTTCAACGTCTTTTAAACATGCGCCGCTTTTCACAACGCAATTCGCTGGTGACGTTGAGTGACATCAACATCACGCCGCTGCTGGACCTGGCGTTCGTGCTGCTCATCATCTTCATCATCACCACGCCGCTGTTGACGCAGAGCATCGAGCTGAAACTGCCGCGCGGCGGGCAGACGGAAAAAAAACTGAACAAGAACGATGTCCGCACCGTCGAGATTTCCAACACGGGCTACTACAAGTTCGAAGCCCGGCAGATGCTACTGCCGCAGATTATTTCGCGGCTCGCGCAGGAATTTCGCGGCAATCCAAATCTTGTAGTTTACATACGCGCCGACAAGGACAGCCGTTACGACCTCGTGGCGCAGTTGATTGACGGCTGCCAGAAGAACAACATCACGCGCTACTCGCTGCGCACCGACCCGACACCCAAATGACCCGGCTGCAAAAAAAATGTCTCATCGCCGCCGCCGGCACCCACCTGCTGGTGGTGGTGACGTTGCTTTGCTCCGGCTTCATCACGTCGAAGCCGAAACCGGACGACACGCAGGTGCTGGACGTGATTCCGGCGAACTTGATTGATGCGGCGTTCAGCAGCGGCGTGAAAGGCGCGCAACCGCCGCCGCCCACGCCGATGGTCAAGCCGCCGGAACCCACACCGCCCACGCCGGAGCCGCCGCCGGTTGTAAAACCAGTTGAGCCGGTGAAGCCGGTGGAACCCGTCAAGCCGCCGGAAACAATCCAGCCGGAAGATGTGAAGCCGTTGGAAAAACCGGAAACAAAACCGAAGCCGCCGAAGCATGAAGTCAAACCGGATTTGAAACCGTTTGTCCGCAACAAGCCAACGGTGCCCGACACCAGCGCGGCGGATGCGGCGAAGGAAAAGCGTTTGCGCGACCAGCGGGCGAAAGCATTGCAGCAAGCCGTCAGGAATTTGAAAAACAATTTCACGACCGGCACGACGGTGGACATGCCCGGCAACAGCACCGTGGCCTACGCGAATTACGCGTCCGTCGTCAAAAGCGTTTACACGCAGGCGTGGACGCCACCCGACGACACGACGAGCGACGATGCCAACGTGAAGGTCAGCGTCACCATCGCCAATGACGGCCGGGTGATTTCCGCGCACGTCGTCACGCCGTCGGGTGACAAGAGCGTGGACAGCTCGGTGCAGAAAACTTTGGATCGCGTTCATGACATCGCGCCGTTTCCGGATGGTGCGAAGGAAAAGGAACGGACCTATATCATCAACTTCAACCTCAAAGCCAAACGGATGCTCGGATGAAAAAAAATCTTAATCACCAGACTGCGGGAACCATCGCCTGGAAAAATAATGTTCAACGCGGCCCTCACCCCGGCCCTCTCCCATCCGACTCGCCGCGCTGTCGCGCCGTCGCAGCGGGTGGGAGAGGGAGAAACGCTCCCAGTCTCATGGCAAATCAACGGCTGTCTTCTGCCGGACGATCATGCGAGTTATTGAAAGCGGGCAACGGCTGTTCCCTCTCCCATCGGATGGGAGAGGGTCAGGGTGGGAATTCGCCGAAACCCGTTGCACGTTTGGAACCCTTGAACCGACGCAGCGACCCTCGTGCCCCCAGAGCGGCGCTGAAGCCGCCCGCAGTCCAGACGCTGCGCGAGGACTCGACGCCACCGCGACGCGCGAAGCGTCTGGACTGCGGACGATGTATCGCCGCTTTGGGAACCGGGGTTCGTGGGGAGGGCTATTCCCGTGTCGCAAAAATTTTTCTGGCGCTGCTGTTCACCATGGCCGCGCTGGATTTTTCCCGTGCGCAAACGGAAATTAGAATTGAAAACACAATCAACATTCTCGGCCAGACCAAGCCCATCCCCGTCGCACTCGACGGTTTCACGGGCGAGGCGGCGGAGGTTTTGAAATTTGATCTGTTCGTCCAGGGCTTCAGCTTCGTGACACCGGATGCGGCGCAGTATTTGATCCACGGCACCGATTCAGGCAGCGTCGTGGGCAGCGTGACGGACAAGCTCGCCAAGAAAATGATCCTCTCGCGCAGCTATAACGGCGCAAGTTTGCGGCGGCAGGCGCATGCGTTCGCGGACGACATCGTGCAGACCATCCAAAATAAAAAAGGCGTCGGCCAGACGAAGGTCGCGTTCAAGTCGCAGGCCGCGGGCGGCAACGGCGAGATTTACGTCGCGGACTTCGACGGCTTCGGCGCGCAGTCCGTCACCTCGGACGCGACGATTGTGGCCAAGCCCGCGTGGTCGCCGGGGAAAATGGCGGTGTATTACACGAGCTACGCGCGCGGCAACCCGGACATTTTTTATCACAGCCTGTCGAGCGGACAGCGGCGCGTCATCGCGGGTTATTCGGGCTTGAACACGAGCGCGGCGGTTTCGCCGGACGGAACGAAGGTGGCGATGATCTTGAGCAAGAGCGGCAGCCCGAACGTCTGGGTGAGCGACGCGGACGGCAAGAATCTGAAACGGCTGACAACGGGCATCGAGGATTCCTCGCCGTGCTGGTCGGCAGATGGCCGGTGGATTTGTTTCGCGACGAAAAAATCCGAGCGTCGCCGGCTGGCGAAAATTCCTGCCGGCGGCGGCGAAGTGCAATACCTCAACACCTCTGGCGTGTCGAACCCCACGGAGCCGGAGTGGTCGCCGGACGGCAAATGGATCGCGTTCACGCGGCAGGCGGGGGCGGAGTTTGACATCTGCGTGCTGCCGGCGGACGGCACCCTCGCGCCGACGGTGCTGGTGGCGGGGCAGAATCCGTCGTGGTCGCCGAACTCGCGGACGCTGGTTTACAACCACGGAACCGGCGGGCATCAGACGCTGTCTGTGCTTGACGTTTTCACCAAACAATACAAGGATTGTCGCCGAGCGACGGGAAGCAACTCCCAGCCCGCATGGGCGAGATGATTTTCGATTTCGTTTCAACACTTTAACCAAAAAAATTAATTCAACCGAAAAAAACAATTATGAAAATGAACCAACTGATTTTCCCGCTGATGATCGCGCTGGTCGCGATGCTCGCCACCACGGGCTGCAAAAAAAGCAATCCCAAGATCACGAATATTCACGGACCCGGACAACTTGGGGTGAATGACAACCAAGACATCAACACGAAGCCGTTTGACACGACCCCCGTGGATCCAAACGCCAAACCATTCGCGAACGATGTTCCTCATGGCCCAATTGTTCAAAACCAAGACTGGACGCTGGAACAAGTGACCCAGGACCGCGCGGCGCTCGCGGCTTACACGGTGCATTTCGCCTTTGACAGCTCGGCTGTTTTGTCCAAGGAAGAATCCAAGCTGGTCATCGTTTCTGAATCGTTGAAGTCAGACATGAACGCGAAGCTGCTCATCGAAGGCCATTGCGACGAGCGCGGCACGGAGGAATACAACCGCGCGCTCGGCGAACGCCGCGCGCTGGCGTTGCGCGAGGCGCTGGCCAAGGCGGGCATTGACCCGGCCCGCATCCGCACCCTCAGCTACGGCAAGGACAAGCCGGCTGATTCCGGCCACGACGAATCCGCCTTCTCGAAAAACCGCCGTGGTGAATTCATCCTCTGCCATCCTAAGGGGACGCTGTAAGCGTCAGAAGTAATTTAGTCTCACTCAAAGGCCGCGTGTAAGCGCGGCCTTTTTTTTATTTTCCAGCGGAGCGCGGTCCCGCAAAGCGGGGTCGCTTTTCCGAATCCATGCAGTTGAACTGCGGCCGGAGCGCGGCATTTATGCCGCTTCGCCATACGAATTGCAGGAGACACCGGATGCATTTGAACACCCCGTTCAGTGCGGACGTTGAAGCGGCATAAATGCCGCGCTCCGGCCGCGTTGTCCGTGTGTCTGTTGCCTGCGTCCTTTACGTTGACTGCATGGTTCCGGCTTATCACCTCGCAAGGTGTTGGACCATCGCGTGCCGCCGACGTGATGGAAGATCAACCCTCCCCGGGCAGCGGCAGCGGCTCGGCCAGCGTCGGCTTTTCCCCGGCGTGATCCTTGGCGATCAAAATATAAATCGCCGGGATGACGAGCAGCGTGAAGAGCGTGCCGATGCTCATGCCGGAGACGACGATGAGGCCAATGGAATTTCGCGCCGCCGCGCCCGCACCCGAAACCAGCGTGAGCGGAAAATGTCCGGCCACGGTCGCCACGCTGGTCATCAGCACGGGGCGCAGCCGCAGCAGCGAGGCCTCGCGGATGGCCTGCATTTTATTCCGCCCCGAACGCTGAAGCTCGTTGGCGAACTGCACGATTAAAATTCCATTTTTCGTCACGAGGCCGACGAGCGTGACGAGGCCGACCTGCGAATAAATGTTCAGCGTCGTCGTCCAGCCGTTCGTCCAGAAGGGGAGGTTCGGGTTCGGCATTTTGAGGAAGCAGAACATCAGCGCGCCGAACATGGCGAGCGGCACGGAGCCGAGCAGGATGATCCAGGGGTCGCGGAAGCTGTTGAACTGCGCGGCCAGCACGAGGAAGATCAGGACGACGGCGAGCAGGAACGCGGGCAGAAATTTGTTGCCCTCCGTGCGCAACTGGCGCGATTCACCGGTGTAATCCAGGCGGTAGCCGGCGGGCAAAATTTTCGCGCTTTCGTCCTCGAGAAATTTCAACGCGGTGCCGAGCGGCGCGATGGCGACGCCGCTGATCTTCACGGAGTTCAACTGCTGGAAGCGGTTGAGCGCGCGCGGCGTGGTGTGTTTTTCAAAATGCGCGAAGGTGCTGACCGAAATCAACTGGTGGTTCGGGCCGGAGACGTAGGTGTTTTCGAGCTGGCCGGCGTTCAGCCGCGCGCCGCGCTTGAGCTGCGGGATGACCTTGTAGCTGCGGCCCGCGAGGTTGAAGCGGTTCACATAATTGCCGCCGACGAGCGCGGCGAGGTCGGAGCCGATGGTCTGCAGGTCCAGGCCGAGCATGGACACCTTGTCGCGGTCAATCACCAGCTCCACTTCCGGCTGGTCAATCTTCGTGTCCACAATCGGCGGGAAAGCAAACATCCCGTTCGTCGCGGCCAGTTGCTGGATCTGCTCGGCGAATTTCAAAATCTGGGCCGGCTCGGCGGTCGCCGACAAAACAAATTCCACCGGGAATTGTCCGCCACCGGGCAGCGCGGGCGGCGTGACCATGAGCAGGCGGATGCCGGGCACACTGTTCACCATCGCCTGCGCTTCCGGCAGGATTTGGAACACGGTGCGTTTCCGTTCGCCCCACGGCTGGAGCACCATGCCGCTGAAACCGCTGTCGGGAAACGTCAGTTGAAACGTGTGCGCCGTCTCCGGCACCTTCTCAAAAAAATTGTTCACCGCGTCGGCATAGTAGGCGGTCTGCTCAATCGTCGCGTTCGCCGGTCCTTCCACGATGCCGAAGACCACGCCCTGATCTTCCGTCGGCGCGAGCTCGTTGGCCGACATCATATACATCGGGATGGTGAGCAGGCTTAGACAGATCCAGACGACGTAGATGATTGGCCGCATCGTGAGCGTCTGATCCAGCACCCGGCCGTAGGTTTTTTTCAGGCGGTCGAAATAATGGTTGATGTAGCCGGGCAGGCCGCGTTCCTCGCGATCATGGTTCAGCATCCGCGACGCCATCACCGGCGACAACGTCAAGGCGACGATGCCCGAAATGCACACCGAACCCGCCAGCGTCAGCGCAAATTCCCGGAACAGCGAGCCGGTCAGCCCACCCTGGAACGCGATGGGCGTATAGACCGCCGCCAGCGTGATGGTCATGGCGATGACCGGGCCGATGAGTTCACGCGCGCCGAGCAGCGCGGCGTCAATCGGCGTCCGCCCTTCGCGCACATGGCGCTCGACGTTTTCCACCATGACAATCGCGTCGTCCACCACCAGCCCGACCGAGAGCACGATGGCCAGCAGCGTGAGCAGGTTCAGTGAAAAGCCGAACGACTGCATCAGGAACACGCCGCCGATGAGCGACAGCGGAATCGCCATCAGCGGAATCAGCACCGAGCGCACCGAGCCGAGAAAAAGAAAAATCACGATGGAGACAATCAGCAGCGTTTCGGAAAGCGTCTTCAAGACTTCGTGGATCGCGTCGTCAATGTATTTGGTCGCGTCGTAGGCCACATAGCCGGTGAGTCCGCCGGGCAGCCCCTTCTGGATGGAATCCATTTCTTTGCGGACGCGCTTGATGACGTCGAGCGAGTTCGCGTTCGGCAACACCCAGATGCCCATGAACACCGCCTTCTCGCCGCTGAAACGCACTTCGCTGTCGTAATCTTCCGCGCCCAGCACCACGTCGGCCACGTCGGCCAGGCGCACGAGCTGGTCGCCGTTGCGGAGGACGACCAGGTTTTTGAATTCGTCCACCGAGCGCAGATCCGTGTTCGCCGTCAGGTTCACCGACACGAGCGAGCCTTTGGTGTGGCCGACGGCGGCGAGAAAATTATTGGCCGACAACGACTGGCGGACCTGGTTCGGGCTGATGTTGAACGCCGCGAGCCGGTCGGGTTTCAACCAGATGCGCATCGCGAACGTGCGGCCGCCGAGGATGTCCGCGCGCTGCACGCCTTCGAGCGCGGCGAGGCGCGGCTGCACGATGCGCACGAGATAATCCGTGATCTGGTTCGCCTCGAGCAGCGGCTTGATTTCCACGACGCCCGCCGCGTTGGTGGACCGGAGGCCGGAGGAAAAACTCAAGTAGGCCGCCGCGAACCGCGAGTCGGCGGTTTCGATGTTGATGGCCGGCACCTCGGCCTCCGGCGGCAGGTCGTTCCGCACCTGGCTGACCTTCGAGCTGATTTCGGACAACGCCCGCTTGCCGTCGTAATTTAATTTCAACCGCGCGGTGATGGTCGAGATGCCGAGCTTGCTGGCGGATTCGAGATAATCAATCCCGTCCGCCGCCGCGATGGCGCGTTCGAGCGGCTGCGTCACAAACCCGCGCACCAGTTCCGCGCTCGCGCCGACGTAGGCGGTCGTGACGGTGATGGTGGCGTTTTCGTTGCGCGGATACTGCCGGACGGTGAGCGAGCGGACGGCCTGCAAACCCGCGATCAAGATGATCAGGTTCACGACGACCGCGAGCACGGGCCGGCGGATGAAAAGGTCGGTGATGGGTTTCATTGGAGATGGGAAAACATTCAACTTTCAACATTCAACGCCGAACATTCAATGGGCGTTCGCTGCGGAAACATTGGGCGTTCGATGTTGAATGTTGAATGTTGAATGTTCACAAAATCAGGAATTGGGCGGCGTCGGCGTCCGCGACGGCTTCGGCGTAAGCTCGTTGTTTTCCACCACCGCCATGCCGTTGCGCAGTTTGAAAATGCCCGCCGTCACCACCTTGTCCCCGGCTTTCAATCCGGATTCCACGCTGACAAAATCGCCCTCCACGCGGCCGGTGCGGATGAATTTCTGCTGCACGATCAAATTGGTTTTGCCATTCGCCACCTGCGGCTCGATTACGAAAACCGAGTCGCCGTAAGGCGCGCTCAACAGCGCGGTGGCCGGAATGACGAGCACTTTCTGGTCGCCGGGCAGGACGACCTCCGCGCGGACAAACATCCCCGGACGCAGCAGTTTTTCCGCGTTCGCAAATTTCGCGCGCAGGCGCACGCTGCGCGTCGCCGCATCGAGGTCGGGATTGATGGCGGCCAGTTCGCCGTCGAAATTTTTTCCCGGATAGGTGTCCGAGGTCACGCGCACGGCCAGCCCCGGCTGCAATTTGTTGAGGTCCTGCTGCGGCAGCGAAAAATCCACGAACACCGGCGACAACGCCTGCAACGAGACGATGCCCTTGCCCGCCTCGAGCCGCTCGCCGAGGTTCACCAGCCGGATGCCAAGCTGCCCGGTGAACGGCGCGCGGATGGTTTTCTTGTCCATCGCCGCGCGGATCGTGTCGGCGTTGGCGCTGGCCTGCTTCAAGTTGGCCTCCGCCTGGTCCAGCTCGGACTGCGAAATCGTTTTGTCCGCCGACAATTTTCGCAGCCGCTCCGCGCTGACCCTGGCCCAGTCCGCCATCGCTTCCGTCGCGCGCAATTGCGCCGCCTCCGACGAGGCGTCCAGTTTCACGAGCAGGTCGCCCTGGTTCACGGCGGCCCCGGATTCAAAGGCGATTTCCGTGACCGTCCCGGAAATCTCCGGCGCGACCGTCACGCCCTGCGCCGCGCTCACCGAGCCGACGGCGCCAATCGTCTCCGGCCACGCCTCCTCGCGCGCGGTCGCGGCGGCGATGGTCTCCGGCGGCGGCACAAAGGTTTTGCCGAACGCGATCATCGTCCGGATCTGCATGGTCTTCACACCCGCCAGCGCCGCAAAGATGACGACGACCACCGCGAGGGCGATAAGGGCGATAAATATTTTCCGTTTCATGATTTTCTCCTTATTAAAATTATTTTTTCCGCCGGACAGCCGGCCGTTTGGCGCCCGCGCCGGTGAGGAACAGCTCCACGATGGACTTGGCCGCCTGCCGGTCGGGCCGGCAGCCGGGCATCACCAGGTGCGAGACGAGATACGAATTCACCAGCCCGTAAAACCCGAAGGCCATGTCGCGCGCGGCGAACTTTTTTTCCAGCCCGCCTTTTTTCTGCGCGGCCTTGATGAGCGAATGGACGAATTCAAAATTGCGCTCGCACTTCTCCGCGTAGCGCAGATTTTCCGGCACCTCGCCCGGCGCGGCGAACATGGTCGCGAACGAAATCCGCATCAGCTCGCGGTTCCCCACGAAGTATTCGAACAGCACCGTGAGGATGTCTTCGAGCTGGCGGCGGATGTCCTGGCTTGGCGCGGCGGCCTCGCACAGCAGGCGGTAGCGCTCGTCATGCGCCTCGTGGACGAGCGCCTGGAACAGCGCGGCCTTGTCCTTGAAATGATAATACAGCGCCGGCTTGGAGACTTTGGCCGTGCCGACGATCTGCTGCACCGACGTGGCCGCGTAGCCGCCGTTGGCGAAATGCTTGAGCGCGGCGCGCAGAATCTGCCGGCGGGTGGTGGAATCATTTTTGTCTGGAGCCATAAAACTTACCGAACGGTAGGTATCCGGGCCGGGTTTGTCAAACGGATTCATGGACATAAAAACGGCGCGGAGAACCGCGCCGGAGTTGAAACGAACCGGACGCCCGCGTTCACCCCTCACCCCGGCCCTCTCCCCTCGGAGGGGAGAGGGAGA
>JAYVCM010000278.1:0-3647 GCA_043749955.1 Limisphaerales bacterium
TGCGTGCTGGTGAAGGCGTGGGTCGCGGCGATGGCCACCAGCAGCAGGCCGGCGAGAAAAATGACCGGCCAGTGCGCGGAGAATTGCGCGGCCATCGTCGGCCGCATCTTGGAATTGAGCGTCGGCTCCCAGAACAGATTTCTCAACTGGTGGGTGGCGGATTTCAACTGCCGGAGTGCGTCGGCCCACAAGCCCGGAGCCTCGGCGGTTGAGGTCGCCGGCGATTTTTTCCCCGCCGCAGAAAGCTCCGGGCGCGGATTCATCTGCCAGCGCTGCGAAAGCAGTTCGTGCAGCTCCATCACCGTCCGTCCACCTTCCAGCGGCTGGACAACCCACCGATGGTGGAGCAGGTAGGCGAGCATGAGCGGCTTGACGATCTCGCTGATGCCGGCGGCGGCGGCGTATTTTTCAAAGCGCGGCGACTGGAAAAGCTGTTCCACCTCGGCGGCCACGCGTTCCACGGAATGGCGCCGGGCCAGCGTGGAAGTCTGCACAATGAAATGAAACCAGTCCCAGCCGGGGATGCCCTGGAGGTGGCCGCGCTCCCAGTCGAACGCCTGCAAATTTTGCGAGTTGATCGCGCGGATGTTCCACGGCGCAAAGTCGCCGTGGTAAAGCGTGGTGCGGAGGGTTTTTCCCGCCAGCGCCGGACGCAATGCCGACCATTCCTCCGGGGCGGCAGCGGCGACTTTCGTGTCCAGTTCGCGCCAGGAATCGAGTCCGTTGATGGGCACCGGCACGCCGGGGTTGAGCCACGAATGAAACAAGGTTTCCAGCCCGGCGTCATCCTCCGGGCTTTGGCCGGGATAATACGCCGTGGCGAACGCGGACATTTTCGCCGTGGTCAGCCGGCCGGCAAGGCGGATGCAGCCGAGCTTGTCCGCCGGCAATTTTTCCAGCAGGTCGGCCTCCTGCTCGGTCGCCGCCCGGCCCTCGGCGTTCAAACCCAGTTTGACGACCCTGACGGGGCGGTTGGTCTCGTCGCACAGCAGCAGCACGAGGCGTGACTTCTGGAGTTCCAGCCCGCCAAACTTGATGGCCGGCGCCTGAAGCTGGTCCACCGGCACCCCGGATTGTTCCGCCACAAAGCGGATGAGTTCCGAACCGGCGTCCGGTTGAAAACTGATTTTCTTAAACGCAGAAGCTCCCGGCGACCGCAGGGCCAGCGGCAGCAACGCGCGCCAGATTTTTGCCCGCCGCCGTTGCGCCGAATACAGCTCCAGGCTGACGCGCATGTCCGCCGCGTCCGGCAACAGCAGGAACGGACGATGCTTCCGCCGGATGAGCCGCCAGGTGAAATCGAGCCGCCGGCCGCCGGGCTGTTCGACCGCGAAAAGCTCCTCGATGATGGGCTGGATGGATTTGGGCATGGTTCAGGGAAAAAATCCGGCCACGAAAAAACGCGCCGGCTGGAAGGCGGCGGAACGATGAAAGTTTTTTTTCAAACCGGACGGCATACAAACATCAGGTCAATCGAACAATCACTCCAGCGGTTGTCCCCGGCAAATATTTTATCCACCGCCGCTGCCGCATTTCTGAACGGAGTTCGGTAAAGGGTAGGCGGCAGCATACCGAAACCAAACTGGCGCACAACCTGAAAACCGCTCGCGCGCAGCAATTGTCTGGTCTCCGCCGGCGACATCTCGTTGAGCATCGCGCCGGATTTTTGAGAACGCTCGCGCCAGCGCCGCCACACAATTGCCGGGTGCCGCAGCGAACACGAGTTGCCATGGACATTCACCACCAGCAAACCATCCGGCTCGCGCAACACCCCGCGCAGTTTTTGCAACACCCGGCCTCGCAGCTCCGGCTCCACGTTCAGCAGAAAACGGAAGCTCGTGATCACGTCGTAGGGTTTCCGCAGCAGTTCCGGCTGCGAAAAAATGTCGCCGACTTGAAGTTTTGCCGTGCGGCATTTTCCGCGCGCCACCGCGACCATGTTTTCCGAAATATCAATGCCCTCCGCCGCGTCCACCAGCGGTTCGATGGCGGAAATCACCCGGCCCGTGCCGCACGCGAAATCCAGCAGCCGCACCGGGCCGCCGTGCGTGCGCCGAAAATCCGCGATGATTTTTTCCAGCACCGGCCGCTGCCTTTCCCAGATGAATGATGAGTAACTCCCCGCGCCATATTCCTTGGCCTCATAGTCGGCCACGGCGGACGGCTCCTGAAACCGGTCGGAATAATTGGCGGGCGATGTGGGGGAGTTGGAATTCATAAACCGGCTGGATGGAAGCATCGCAGGTCGGCGCGCGGGATTCAATTTTTGAATTTGGTCTGGCGTTCCGCGAAGCGCATCTCAGTTTCTTGCACGCTCTCATTAACACCGGGCTTCAGCCCGGTGTAAGACGCGGGCCAGCCACAACCGTTTCAACGGTTTGGCCGGGACGCGGGATGGATGACGGCTCGAAAACGGTTGAAACCGTTCTTATTCCCTTCGCCCATACACCACCCGGATGAATCCGGGTGTTAATGAGAGAACACCTCCCGCTGCCAGAAATTGAGCTGCGCCTGGTTCCGCGTTTACTCGGCCCCCACGGCCGCCTGAAGGCGGAACTCCAAACTTTGAAATGAATCTGCCGTTCCCCCGAATTGGCGATGGCGCTGACAGGGGCAAAACAGTTAAATTTCTTCATGCACAAATCTCTTTTGCCCGCCGCCGCCCTTTTTCTCGGCGCAATCTTGTTCGCCGGCTGCGCTTCCACCAGTCCGCCCGCCGCCAAAACCGTTTTCCAAAACCTGCCCGCCAACTGCGACCCGAAAACCGTCGGCGAAAAAGTCTGCGCCAATTTCCTGCCGCGAAAAATTTATTACGGCAAGGAAGGCTTCATTGTTTATCCCGAAGTCTGCGCGGCGTTCGGCGCGCTGCGGTTTGCGGACGTGGCGGGCGACCAGGCGCTGGAGAAAAAACTCATCGCGCGCTACGAATCCATTTTGACGCCGGAGGGCCGCAAGCTGGTTTCGACCAACCGCCATGTGGATTTCCACGTCTTCGGCGTTCTGCCGCTGGAAATTTATCTGCTCAACGGCGACGCGCGTTACCGCGATTTCGGCCTGCACATGGCGGACGACCAGTGGCTGAATCCGCGCCCCGACGGCCTCTGCGAAGAAACGCGCTGGTGGGTGGACGACTGTTTCATGATCGGCAGCCTGCAGATCCAGGCGTATCGCGCGACGCATGATGCGAAATACGCCGACCGCCTCGCGCTCGAACTCGCCGCGTATCTCGACAAGCTGCAGCAGCCGAACGGACTTTTTTATCACGCCGATGTCAGCCCGCATTTTTGGGGACGCGGCAACGGCTGGTTCGCCGCCGCGCTCGCGGAAGTGCTGCGTTCGCTCCCGCCCGAACATCCGAAATACGCGCGGCTCATGGCCGGCTACAAAACCATGATGGCGTCGCTGAAAAAATATCAGGCGCCATCCGGTTTGTGGCGGCAGCTTTTGGACAATGACCAGGCGTGGGACGAAACGAGCTGCACGGCCATGTTCACCTACGCGATGATCGTGGGCGTGAAGCACGGCTGGCTGGACGCAAGCTACGGCGACGTGGCGCGGCGCGGCTGGATCGGGTTGTGCGGAAAAATTGATGAGACCGGAGCCGTCAGCGATGTCTGCGTGGGCACGAACCAGAAGGATGACACGCA
>JAYVCM010000279.1:0-6811 GCA_043749955.1 Limisphaerales bacterium
AAGGGACTCATCCTGACCGCCAAGCATCACGACGGTTTCTGTCTCTGGCCCAGCCGATTCACCGAGCACTCCGTCAAAAACAGTCCGTGGAAAAATGGCAAGGGCGATGTGGTGAAAGAAATTTCCACCGCTTGTCGCAAACAAGGATTGAAGTTCGGCGTTTATCTTTCTCCGTGGGATCGTAATCACAAGAGTTACGGCCAGCCGGAATACGTGACGGAGTATCGCAACCAGCTTCGCGAACTGCTGACCAACTACGGCGACATCTTCGAGGTCTGGCTGGATGGCGCGAATGGCGGCGACGGATTTTACGGCGGAGCCAATGAAACGCGGACCATTGACGGGAAGACGTATTACGACTGGGCGAATACGTTTCCCATCGTGCGCGAGCTTCAGCCGATGGCCTGCATCTTCAGCGATGCAGGGCCGGACCTGCGTTGGGTGGGCAATGAGCGCGGAGTGGCTGGCGACACTTGCTGGGCCACGATCAACAGCGAGGGGCGATATGCGGGCGGGAGTTCCAAAGGCCTGAACTCCGGTGAACGCCCCGGAACGGATTGGATTCCCGCCGAGTGCGATGTTTCGATCCGGCCCGGCTGGTTTTATCATGTGAAGGAAGACAACCGCGTGAAGACGCCGGAAAAATTGGTTGAGATTTACTATCAGTCCGTGGGTCGCGGCGCGAACCTCAACCTCAATCTCCCGCCTGACCGTCGTGGGCAGATTCACGAAAACGACGTCGCCTCGTTGCGGGAATTTCGGCGCATCCTGGACGCCACGTTCGCGAAGGACCTTTCGCGTGGGGCGAAACTCACCGCCAGCAACACGCGCGGCGGCGCAAAACAATTCGCGCCGAAAAATCTGCTCGACCATAAGCGCGACACCTATTGGGCCACGGATGACAACGTCACCACGCCCGAACTGATCCTCGATCTCGGCAAGCCGGTGACTTTCAATGTCGTCAACCTGCGGGAGTATCTGCCGCTCGGTCAACGTGTCGAAGCGTTCGCGCTCGATCAGTGGAAGGACGGACAGTGGGTTGAGTTCGCGAACGGAACGAGCATTGGGAATCGCCGCCTGGTTCGCGGGGAGTTTATGACGACTGACAAAGTTCGCCTGCGCATCACCCAGGCGTCCGTCTGTCCGGCGCTGTCGGAGGTTGGCTTGTTCTGTGAGCCAGCCGCTTTCCGCGCCCAAGTTGAACGGAATAAAAAGCCGGTTGCGAAATGAGAAACTTTTCTTCAGAGCCGGTTTGGAAAGTAGCGGCGGGCCTCCCGGCCTGCCGTAGAGGGCGGCATCCTGCCGCCCGGAGAGTCCGTCCTCACTCGCTGCGCGCTCAAATTTTACATGGGTTTCATCCTGCCCACGCTTTTTCCGCCGGGCTGGAAGCCACGGCTCTACGTCAGCCAAGATGGCCGACGCCACATTTTTCAAACAGGCGCTCTGATCGGACTTGGGAACTTGAGTTCTGACCCGGCGTAACAGAGCATCCATCTCCATGACCTCATTGAAATCGCCAGCAATTATTTCTTTACGGCGTTTTATCTGCGCCGTGGTTCTTGGCTGGTCGTTGACCACCGCACCGGCGGCCACCACGCCGCCGAATATTCTTTTTATTTTCTCCGACGATCACGCGTATCAGGCCATCAGCGCCTATGGCGACGCCCGGAAGTTGAATCAGACGCCGAACATTGACCGGCTCGCGCGCGAAGGGATGATTTTTAATCGCGCCCTCGTGCCCAATTCCATCTGCGGCCCGAGCCGCGCGTGTGTGCTCACGGGAAAATACAGCCACCTGAATGGTTTTTACGACAACAACCGCGGTCGCTTCGACGGCTCACAGCAAACGATGCCCAAGCTGCTGCAAGCCGCGGGTTATCAAACGGCGCTCATTGGCAAATGGCATCTCGTGAGCGATCCGACGGGTTTCGATTACTGGGATATTCTTCCGGGCCAGGGAATTTATTACAACCCGCCGATGATTCGGATGGGCGAAAAGATAAAACGCGACGGCTACACCACGGACATCATCACCGACCTGTCGCTCGACTGGCTCAAGCAGCGCGACAAGTCCAAGCCATTTCTCCTGATGTGCCAGCACAAAGCGCCGCATCGCGAATGGTCGCCCAACCTGAAGAACCTCGGCTGGAATGGCGATCGGAAGTTTGCCGAGCCGGAAACATTGTTCGATGATTACTCCGGTCGCGGCCAGGCGGAGCACGAACAGGACATGACCCTTGAGAAAACATTCACACCATTGGATGCCAAGCTCATTCCTCCGCCGGGCATCAATGCGGCGCAGTTGAAAATTTGGAACGCCTACTACGAACCGCTGAACGAAGAATTTCGCAAAACCAATCCGCAAGGCAAAGACCTCGTCCGCTGGCGCTACCAACGCTACCTGCATGATTACCTCGGCACGGTCATGTCTGTGGACGAAAGCGTCGGCCGGCTGCTGAAGTATCTCGATGACGAAGGGCTGGCGGAAAACACCATCGTGGTTTACTCGTCCGATCAGGGATTTTATCTGGGCGAACACGGCTGGTTCGACAAGCGCTGGATTTTTGAGGAATCACTGCGCACGCCCCTGCTCATCCGCTGGCCCGGCAAGACGAAGCCCGGCAGTGTGAACAAGGAAATCGTTTCCAACCTTGATTTCGCCAGCACGTTTCTCGAAGCCGCCGGCCAGCCGATTCCCGGCGACATTCAGGGCCGCAGCCTCGTGCCGATCCTGAAAGGCCGCACGCCGACGGACTGGCGCAAAAGTTTTTACTACCACTACTACGAGCATCCTGGCACACACAACGTCCGCCGCCACTACGGCGTCGTGACGGATCGCTACAAGCTCGTCCACTTCTACACCGCGGACGTGGATTCCTGGGAGCTGTTCGACCTGCAAAAAGACCCGCACGAGTTGCGCAGCGTTTATGGCCGGCCCGAATACGCCGCCACGCAAAAGAAACTGCACGCTGAGTTGAAGCGTTTGCGCACGGAATTGAAAGTTCCCGCGCAAGACCCGCCGGAGTCGTTGCCCCTGCCGGATAAACTGAAACAACAAGTGCCGTAAAGTTGACCCAATCACATGAAGAATTCCCCGGCCAGTTTTTTGAGGGCGCATCTTGACACTGTTCTTAAACCCGATGTCTTCGACTCCCTCTCCCCGCGAGGAACGAGTGGGGAGAGGGCCGGGGAGAGGGGCAACCGAGCCGACGATATTGCGAACCAAAGAGCCTCCTCTCCCGCCATAGCCGCTGTCGCTGCTCCTCCATCCGATGGAGGAGAGGGAGAAAATGTAAGAACAGTGTCAAGATGCACCAGTCTTTGGATCGCCAAAGTTCTGCTGCTCGCCTGCTGCCTGTGTGGCACGCGCGCCCCGGCCAAGGGCGCACCGCCGAACATCATCCTCATTCTCGCCGACGATCTTGGCTACGGCGACATCGGGCCGTTTGGTTCGACGCTGAATCGAACGCCGAATCTGGATCGCATGGCGCATGAAGGCATGAAGCTGACGAGCTTTTATGCCGCGCCGGTTTGCACCCCGTCGCGCGCCCAAATTCTCACCGGCTGCTACGCCAAGCGCGTGTCACTGCCCGATGTGTTGTCACCGATGAGCAGCATTGGAATCAGCGCCAGGGAACACACCGTCGCCGAACTGCTCAAGCAGCAGGGCTACGCGACGGCGGTCATCGGCAAGTGGCACGTCGGCGATCAACCCGATTTTCTCCCCACGCGCCACGGGTTCGATCATTACTTCGGCCTCCCTTACTCGAACGACATGGGGTCGGAAGACGGCCAGCTCGGAAAAGGAAAACGTCCGCCACTCCCGTTGGTGCGCGACGACAAAGTCATCGAAGAGATCGCGCCCCGCGACCAGGACCGGCTCACCGAACGTTACACCGACGAGGCCGTGAAATTTATTCGCGAGCAAAAGGATCATCCGTTTTTTCTCTACCTCCCGCACACGGCGGTTCACACGCCGATTCATCCCGGCGACAAGTTCCGTGGCAAGTCCGCCTCGCCGTTCAGCGATTGGGTGGAGGAACTTGATTGGAGCGTGGGCCGCGTGCTCGACACGGTGCGCGAACTCAATCTGTCAGAACGCACGCTCGTCATTTTCACCAGCGACAACGGGCCGTGGCTGCCCAAGGGCACGAATGCGGGCACGGCGTTTCCGTTGCGCGGCGGCAAGGGCAGCACCTGGGAAGGCGGCGTGCGCGAACCCACCCTCGCATGGTGGCCCGGCAAAGTTCCCGCCGGCAGCGCGTGCGATGCGGTCGCGGCCAATTACGATTGTCTGCCGACGTTCGTTCAACTGGCGGGCGGAAAAATTCTGAACGACCAGAAGATTGATGGCAAAGACATTTCACGTTTGCTCTTCGGCCAGACGAAGAAATCGCCGCACGCAGCGCATTTCTATTTCGCGGGAAACAAACTGCAAGCCGTCCGCTCCGGCGCGTGGAAATTGAAAATCGCCGGACTTGGCGACGGCAATGCGGCCAACAACGCGACCGAGGAAAAAACTCCCGCGCCCATGCTCTTCAATCTCGACGATGACATCGGCGAGCAGACTGACGTGTCGGCGAAAAATCTCAGGGTGGTGAAGCGTCTCCGGAAACTCATCGCCGAAATGGATCGCGATCTGGGCGTCACCAATTCCGGGCCGGGCGTGCGGCCCGCCGGCCGGGTGGAAAATCCGGTGGGGCTGTGGTTGCCGGGCCATTCACCGAAAATCACCCCGGCGCTTTAGCCGTAATCCATTCAGTGGGAATTCAACGCAAAGACGCAAAGCTGGGACAAACAAATCGCAAACAGTTGGTGGGTTGCTGATACATACCAACCAGTGCCGCCGATACTGGAATGGAAACGGATTCAATTCCTTTGCGTCTTTGTGTTAAAAGTCTTCGGCATCGTTCGGGCTTAACCCTAACCTGCAAATTTCACAAGTTCGGGACGAGGATCTTGACTTCCTCTCATTAACACCCCACTTCAGTGGGGTGTTGCGGCGGCGCGGACCTCGAAACCGTTTCAACGGTTTTTCACACTCCGTCCAAAACCGTTGAAACGGTTTACGGGTCACCCGGTCTGTCCCCACCCGGCTGAAGCCGGGTGTTAATGAGAAATGACTGCGCAGGTAAAAAAATTTGTGAAATGTTCGGGCTAATGCCTTTCGGGAGTTCCAACCCAATGACCGGGGCGGAACAGCAACGGGTTGCCGCCGTTTCCCAATCCCAACGGGATTGTGTAACCAAGCCCAGGGTTGTCCCGCAATGCGGGAAGCTGCCCTGGGTCAACGGTTCGCGTCGTCTTCAACCCCGACGGGGTTGCGTCACGTTGCTTCCGTCGAGCCGCAACCCCGTTGGGGTTGTGCCGATTCGGGGCGTCCTACCCAGGGTAGCTCGTTCCTCGCAACCCTGGGCTGGGCTTCAAGACGGAATCCCGTTGGGATTCGCTTTTTGAATTTCCGACAGGCATCGGGCTTAACCCGATTGCGACGAAGACTGGAATCAGTTTTGTTCTCATGCTTGATGGGATTTGAATACAAATGTTGATTTTTCCCCGCAAACATTTTGGCATACCTCGATTGAGGTATAGGGTGTCCACCAATGTCTCCATAGAATTTAACCATCTCGAAATTCTCACGGCAAAAACTCTGATTCACTGATGCGTATTTCCCAGGCAAACCACTGGCTCGCGGTTGTCGTTATGGCCGCTGCCGCCGTCTGCACCGGCGAAACGGCGTCGCCCACGACACCGTTGGAAAACAATTCACGCGGGCCGGTCCGGACGCCGGGCATGAACACCGTGGTCAGCGCGGAAGGTGTGCAAACGAGCGGATATACTTTTACCAATCGCTGTCAGAAGCCGACGCCCTGGCAGGCGCAATGGATCTGGCTGGGCCAGCCCCCGCAAGGTGAAACCGAAATGGTCCAGTTCCGCAAGGAGTTCACGCTCGCCGCCACGCCAACGCAGGTGTCTGCTTGGCTCAGCGCGGACGTGATCTATCGGCTCTACATCAACGGCCAGTTGGTTTCACGCGGCCCGGCGGACATTGGACGCGACTACGATCGCGGGATGGAAGGGCCGCAATGGCTTTACGATTACCGCGACCTCACGCCCTTTCTCCACGCCGGGACAAATGTCATCGCTGCGGAAGTGTTCACCACGGGCTTTGTGAGTTCACGCGTCACACGTAACAAGCATGGTTTTCTTTTTGAGGCGGAGGTGCGGTCGCGTGGCCAGCCACCGATGACGATCAAGACCGACACGACCTGGCGTTCGATTCCGGCCGATTGGCGGACTTCGCCCACTCCGGAGTTGCGCGACTGGCGGCTGCCCGGCTTTGAAGACGCCGCGTGGCCCTCCAGCACGGTGGTCGAATCGATGTGGACGCCCTTGGCCGCAAGCGAACTGCCGCCGTTGATGGAGGCGCGCTATCCGTGGCGCAAGGTGGTGCAGCCAAGTGAAACGGTGAAACAAGACGGCGAACGATTTGTGTTTTCGGGCAATGGCAGTTTTACACTTCAATTCGACCGTGTGTTGTCGGCCTATCCAACTTTGAAGGTGAGCGGCGGCGGGGGCGCGCAATTGAAACTCGTCCCCGGCGAAGCACTCAGCCACAAATCCCGCGTGGCCAGCTTCACACTGCGCGAGGGCGTGCAGGAGTTTGAGTATCCGTTCCTCGACAGCTTCTCCGTCCTGCGGATCGAAGCGACGAACGTCACCACGCCGGTGGAGATTCTCGACGTCGGGGCGGTGTTCTCATCTTTTCCCGTTGCCTACAAGGGCAGTTTTGAATGTAGCGATGCAGATT
>JAYVCM010000280.1:0-6284 GCA_043749955.1 Limisphaerales bacterium
CCCGTGTTCAACGCGCGCCAGTCCGTCCGCAACGGAGTCAGCGACGCGTTCCTCGCCAAAATCCTGCTCCCCGACGCGCCCCTGCTCGCCGTCCGCGCCGTCGGCAGCAAAATGCTCGTCACCTGGCCGCCGTTCGGGCAGGCCACGCCGGCGTTCCTCGGTCTGCAAAGCAGCACCAATCCGCACGCGGCCATTTGGACGGACTACCCGCAGGCACCGGTGCTGACGAACGGCAGCTACACCGTCACGTTCACGCCCACGAACCCCGCGCGGTATTTCCGTCTGCACAAACACTGACATAGTGGGACAGGCATCTTGCCTGTCCAGTTGGTGTTTTATGTCGGTTCATTTTTACCTCGGCCCGCTGCGGTTCACACAAAACGATTGCTCCTCCCGCAAAAGCGCCCGTGGACTGACAGTCTCCCAGACGCTCCGCGCAGTTCAGATACCATTGCACCGCGCGCCAGCGTGTCTTGGACTGTGGTGGCTGGTGGGGAACGGGGCTGACACCGCTTTCGATTGGAACCGGCGTGTGCGGTCAGTATTTGGAGGTTGGAAGTTGAATGTTGAATGTTTCCCCTCCTTCCAAAAGCAGTGTGTGCCCTCGGCCTCACTCACCCCACTCCACGACGCTTCGCGCATTTCGAAAATCATTCCCGCTGGGAGCGGGACGTCGGCGTCTTGGACTTCCGCCTTCGTCAGACTACGCCGCTTAAAATTTCACCGTCACCTGGGCGGCGACAAGCTGCTCGCCCTGCTGCAACGAACTGTGCTGATGGCTGAAACTATACTGGAGCTTGCCCTGGAGATGGCGGGTCAAGCGGCAGCCCAGCGCGGCGTCCACCCGCCACGCATCGCGGTCCCACGTCGCCTCGCCGCCTTTCCCATCCGGCACCTTGCCGAAGAATTGCTGGTTCCAGCGCAGCGCGCCGAACAGTTGCGTGGTGAATTTGTATTTCGCTTCGAGGTAATACGCCACGGTGTCCGCGTCGCCTACGTTCGGCACTTCAAAGCGGGAGCCGAACACCTCGCCCCACAACTGCCAGTGATGCCAAGCATAGCTGAGGTCCGCGCCGAAAGTGGTTTGCGCAAAATCGCCGATGCTCCGGCCGGCCGGAAACGCCGCCACGCGCCCGGCACCCGGTTGCAGGTAGGCACCGCGGCTGAACGACGCGCCCAGATTCCACGCCGCGTTCGGGCGACAGCCGAGGCGCGCGCTCACCGTGGGATTTTCCCAGCCCAGATCCGTCGCGTCCCAGACGGCGGGGCGCGATGACAACGCGGCGTTCTTGAACTCCACCGCGTAATCAAATTTTTCCACCGTGCCGAACACCGACGCGCCGCTGCTATAAACCGGTCCCCAGATGATGGGCGCCCAGTTTGCCTTCTTGTCCGGTATGTCGCGGCGTTTCAGAAATGCCGCCGGTGACGGAGGCACGTTGATGTCCGCGCTGGTGGTGACGTGTTCATAAGGCATCGGCGCGTTGATGAACGGGTTGTTCCACGAATCATGGCGCGCCACAAAGTTGCCGACGACGGTGGCGAACTTGCCAATCTGCACGTTGACGCGTGCGTCGTCGAACGGCGTGTAGCGCAACAGATATTCATCCAAACGCGCATCGCTGGAGTTGCTGCCCGGATCAAAACCCTTGTCCACCCGCGCCTGCACCAGGCTGTAAAGGTGCTTGCCCAGCCGCGCGTCGAGGAACACGGTGAGGCGCGGGTTGAAGAAATCCGAATTATCGAAGAGCAGGCCCGGCGGACGCTGGTCAATGTAGTAGCCTTCCAGATCAAGCGTCCCGCTCAAGTCCACCCGCGCGAATCCGTCGTGCGTCTGGAGATGCAACGAATCGTCAATGCGGTCGAGCCACTCCTGCGCCTGGACGTTCGCCAGGCCAAGAAATGTCAGTGCCGTGATGAAGAGGAATCGTTTCATTTCACGTCGTCCGTTTTTCCACCGCACAAAGTCTATACGCCCGCACCGGCGCGGCAAATCCTTTGAGCTGGATCTCGCCGGTCGGTTCACTGGCGATGCGAGCGGCGAGTTTTTCTCGCGTCGCTTCGTCCACCAAGACCTCGTCGGCTTTGGCCTGGCTGCACAGGCGCGAAGCCAGGTTCACGCGCTCGCCCAACACGGTGTAATTCATGCGCTCGGCGGAACCCATGCAGCCTGCCACCACCGTGCCCGTGGCCAGCCCGATGCCGACCTGAATCTGATGGCGCGAGCTGCGGTTCAACTCCCCGCGCACCCGTTGCAACTCCAACGCACAGCGCGCGGCGTTGAACGCGTCGTCCCCGTGCGCCAGCGGCGCGCCAAAAATCGCCATCAACAGGTCGCCGACGAATTTGTCCAGCACGCCGTGATGTTCCTTCACCACGCGGGTCAGTGCGGTCATGTGCTCGTTGAGCATTTCGATGACCTCGCCGGGCGGCATGTTCTGCGTGAGCGTGGTGAAGCCCCGGATGTCGCAGAACAGCACGGTGGTCTCGCGCAGTTCGCCGCCGAGCGTGAGTTCACCCTTGAGCAACTGCTGCGCGATCTTTTCGTCGGCAACCATGTTGAGCACGGTGCGATATTTTTCCTTCTGCGCGAGGCCCGCAGCCATGTCATTGAAGGATTCCGCAAGCTGGCCGATTTCATCCCGGCTGCGCACGCGGACGCGGACCTGAAAATTGCCGCGCTGAATTTCGCCGGTGCCGGTGACCAGTTCGCGGATGGGCGCGGACAGACCGTGCGAGATGAACAGGCTCAAAGCGAGTCCGATGATGAGCGCGGCCGCGCCGGAACCGAGGATTTTCCAACGCAAGTCCGCCTGCTCGCGGCGCGCCTCCGCCATCGGATACAGACACACCTGATAGGCGGCGGGGAATGCGGAATGCGCGTTGATCAGTTCATAAAAAACCCGGTGCTCCCCGCCGTCCAGTTTGCAGGTGAAGTCCGCCTGCCGGGTCTGGCCGCCGGCAATGCGTTCGCCCGCCAGTCGCGCCACTTCGCCGCCGGTCACTTCAGAAACCAGGTTGGTGTTCGCGTAAAGACGGCCTTCGAGCAGGATGCCGGTATGAATCAAATCATCCCCCAGTTTGTCGCCACTGGAGTTGGTTTGCGAATAAGCCGACTGGGGCACGAGGTCTGGCAAAGGAAAACCCAGCACCAGCGCGCCGAGCATCCGGCCGGTTTCCGAGTCCATCACCTTGGTGACAATCACCTCCTGCAGCATGGATGCACCCCCGGTTCGACGCAGGGCGGCACGCTCCAGACTGGCGGCGTTCGTATCCTGGATGGTGGCGAGATAGCCGACCTGCTGTGGCTCCCCGGATGCCAGCACCTTATGCACCACACCCAATCTCGATTCGAGCTGGCGGTTGAACGCCAGACTCGATGCGCGATTCCCCGGATTGGCCGGCGGTGACAACGGTTTTCCGTCGGCATCCAGAAACCGGAAAAATGCGGCGCGCATCCGGCGTCCGCCCGGACGCGCCTCCCCGCCGAGGCCGCCCATCACCTCGCGCAATTCACCCTCGGCGATCTGGTAGAGATCGGCGGCATCCACCTCGCGCTCGCCCATGGCCGCGATCAGCCGGACGGATTGCGACAGCTTGAGGCATTGATCCTGAACCGTGCCCAATCGCGCGTCCTGCAACGCGGTGAAGTAGCCGATCTGCCGCTCGAACTGCTTGCGGAACATCCGTTCGTAGTTCTCCTCCACCCGCTGCTGCGTGACCAGCAGCGTCGCCACCGAGACGCCGCCCACGATGAACATCATCGCGAGCAGCAGTTTGGTGCGGAAGGTCAGGCGCGTCACGGCGTCATGGGTTGGTGAAGTCCGCGCGCAGGGCCGCCCCCTCCTTCAATTCAACCGCGCGGGTCAGTTCGGTTTTTTCGTTCAGCCAGACTTTGAGCGTGAAATTTCCCGCCGGCAGATGTTCGAGCCGGAAGTTTCCGTTCGTGTCCGTCAGCGTGAAGTGCGGCGTGTCGAGCACCAGGATCGTTCCCCGCATGTGTTCATGAACTTCGCAAAACAGTTTCACCACGCCCGGCTTGTCGAACGTGACGGCGGCGGGCTTTTCATCCTTGCGATAGCGGCCGAGGTCGAAGCGCTTGGTTTTCGAATAGGAAAAAACATTATGATACGCATCGTCGCGGTTGGGAAATTCAACCGTCGTGCCGGTGCGGACCGGCAGCACCGCCGGCAGAAACTGGAAACGCTCCTGCACGATCTGCGCGCTGACCGGGGCGTTGGTGGTGGCGTCGGGGGCGTCGGGGAACTTGCCTTCCAGATAGACCACCGCGACCGGCGGCGATGGTGGCCCCACCTCGCCGGGTGAAACATTCACATAGCGCGATGGCGGCGCCGTTTCGGCAGCGCCCCTGGCCAGGGATACGTTTCCCTCAATGATTGCCTGGGCCAGGGCGGAGAATCCGCTGGCGCAGATGAGGCCGACGAGCATGGTGCTTGCTTTGTTCATGGCGGCTTGGCCAAAGCCTATCAGGAAGTCCGGGCCTGGGCAACGCCGCAGACATCCGGTAGGCGGGTTGGTTTGATTTTTTTTCCTCTCCCCTTGGAGGGGATGAGGGGTGGTCGCAAAAAACCACGCGCGATTTTTCTGAAGGTTCACCGCAAAAAAACTGTTGAGATTTTCCAGTGTCGGGCGGCAGTTCACCCCTCACCCTCAATCCCTCTCCCCTCCGAGGGGAGAGGGAAGCCGGCCGGCGGCGGACGCTGCGGTGAAGAAATGGAGTGACGGCGCGGCGCGGTTCGGTTATAAAATTTTCTTTGGACGGAAATTCCCCGGAAGAATCAAATCATGAACCATCTGTTGTCATTGGAAAAACTGGCGCGCGCGGATTTTGCAACCATCCTGCGCGACGCGGCCATTTTTAAAAAAGAACGCGGCGCGCACAAGACGCAGCCGCTCAAGGGCCAGACGTGGGCGATGCTATTCGCGAAATCCTCAACGCGGACGCGGGTTTCGTTCGAGGTGGGCATCCGCGAGCTGGGCGGCCAGGTGCTGTTTCTCAACGCGAACGACATCCAACTCGGCCGCGGCGAGCCGATCCAGGACACGGCGCGCGTGCTGGGCCGGATGGTTCACGGCGCGGTCATCCGCACCTTCGCGCAGAGCGACGTGGAGACGTTCGCGGAGTATTCCAAGATCCCGACGATCAACGCGTTGACGGACGACGAGCATCCGTGCCAGGTGTTGACGGACATTTTTACGTTCGAGGAAATGCGCGGCTCCATCGCGGGCAAGGTCGTCACGTTCATCGGCGATGGCGCGTGCAACATGCCGGTGTCGTGGATTTTTGCGGCGGCGAAGCTGGGCTTTGAACTGCGCATCGCCGCGCCGAAAGAATTTCAGCCCGCGCCGGAAATCTTGAAACGCGCGGGCGGAAAAATTATTGTCACGGAAGATTTGCAGGCCGCTGCGTCCGGCGCGGACCTGCTTTACACCGACGTCTGGGTTTCCATGGGCAAGGAAGCGGAAGCCGCCG
The DNA here is from genome assembly GCA_043749955.1 of Limisphaerales bacterium. Lineage (GTDB taxonomy): Bacteria > Verrucomicrobiota > Verrucomicrobiia > Limisphaerales > UBA11358 > UBA11358. The sequence goes on from JAYVCM010000280.1 coordinate 5,495, forward strand.
AGCGCATCAAAATCATGGGCGGCTACCAGATCAACGCGAAGCTCCTGAAGCTCGCCAAACCCGGCGCGCTGGTGATGCACTGTCTGCCGGCATATCGCGGCAAGGAGATTGACGCGGAAACTTTCGAGGCGCACGCCGACACGATCTTCACGGAAGCGGAAAACCGGTTGCACACGCAGAAGGCGATTCTCAACTGGGCGGTTTCCTAAATGTCATGCGCCGCAAACACGCAGGCTATATTTTTCAGTTCACACTATCCGACCATGCCGGCCGGCACATCCACGTTTTCAAAGACGACCTGGAACTCGGCGTTTATGATCGTGTGGACGGACCGGTTCGTGGTTTGGAAAAAGCGTGGAATAAGAATTTTGCAAGCGGGGCTGGAAAAGTTTATCAGTGAACTGCATGAACGTGGATATTTCCATTGATGAGTTGCGCGCCGAGCGGGTTTGGTATGACCTCTCGGCGGACAAGCTTTTTGTCCAGGCGAAAGATTTCGTGAACGGCATCGCCTTTGGCGCGATCGCCGAGGATGACTTTGAATCTTCCAGTCCCGTGATTTCTTTTTCCATCGGGCACCAGGGCGCAACGGTCGTTTGTCACCACAAAGACGGAAAAGAAACGTGGTTGCCGGCTGACTTGTGGCTGCCGGGCGGGTTTTCACCCGCCAAATAAAACTACGCTGCAAGCAAAACTACGCTGCAAGCTGCCGCAGATACTTCAGCGCGACTTTCAAATCTTTCGGCAGCGGCGCGGTGATGGTCAGCGTTTCGCCGGTGATGGGATGCGG
>JAYVCM010000281.1:0-3026 GCA_043749955.1 Limisphaerales bacterium
CGCGCGCTCGATGGCGACCTTGGCCTGAACACCGGCGGCATGGGGACGTATTCGCCCACGCCATTTCTCACCGATGCTCAACTCGCCGACACTGCGCGCCAGGTGCTTGAGCCGTTCATGCGCGGTTGCGTGGCGGAGGGGATTGATTATCGCGGCATCCTGTATCCCGGCGTGATGCTGACGAAAGCCGGCCCAAAGATTTTGGAATTCAACGCGCGCTTCGGCGATCCGGAAACGCAGGTTTATCTTACACGGTTGGAAAATGATTTGGTCGAGTTGCTCGATGCCAGCGCCAGCGGCACGTTGGCGAAACACGAATTGAAATGGAGTCCGCTCGCGAGCGTCTGCGTGGTGATGGCGAGCGGCGGTTATCCCGGCAACTACGCGAAAGGCAAAGTCATCTCCGGCCTCGACGCCGCGAACGCGCTGCCGCTCACGAAAGTTTTCCACGCGGGCACGGCATTGCAGGACGGCCAGATCGTGACGAACGGCGGACGCGTCCTCGGTGTGACCGCGCTGGGCAAGGATTTGAAAACTGCGCAAGCCGCCGCCTACGCCGCCGTGGAGAAAATTCATTTCGACGGCGCGCAGTTCCGCCACGACATCGCAGCGAAGGCGTTGTAGCGTCAGGCATCCTGCCTGACGTAGAGGGCGGCTTCCAGCCGCCCGGAAAGAAGGCCGCAAATGTCAGCGACTCTCAAATTTTTCGATGCGCTTTGAGGTGCGCGAGGTTTTTTCCGCCGGGCTGGAAGCCACGGCTCTACGGCAGACAAGATGCCCGCCGCCAAAAAATTTACGCGCCGCCCAAGCCGCCGCCTGTGCCGCCGTGAAGAAAATCCATTTCGATGGCGTGCAGTTCCGCCGCGACATCGCGGCGAAGGCGTTTTGACCGCAAGCAAAACTTTAGTTCGATGTTCCAGCAGGTTTTTGAGAAGGGAACATTTTCGTTGCGTTTGCCAGCATATTGATTTTGTCCATTTGTTCCTTGCGGTAAGTATTTAGTTGTTCCGGGGTGAGAATGTTTCCAAGGATTTTCAGCTTCTCCTCAAGCTGCGACTTTTGCGACTCGACTACCATGTTGGCGACATCCGGCGTTTGGCCGCTCTTGATAGCGGCGGAGATTGCCGCCTGATTCAAGTTGTCCGGTTGATTCAAATTCATTTGATAAAGCGCCGCATGGATTTGTTCTTGTTGGTCTTGGGAAAGGCTGAAATCGTCAGTTATTACGCTCGCCTCGCCTTTGGCGGAATTGTCGGCGGCGGTGGCTTTCTCCTCCTGTTGGTAATCCGGGTAGGCTGCCAGTTGTCCGGGTGTGAGCAGCGCTTTGATTTCGGTTTCATCGTCCCCGGCCATCGCCTGCATTTGTTCCGGCGTCAATTTGTTGCCGCTCATCGAGGCCATGAGCATTTGATCCGAGTTCTGGATATGTTTCTGCATGATGTCGCCGATGGCTTGCGCCTGATCATCCGCGAGGTTGAGCATTTTCTTCATGCGGCCGAGCCGGGCTTGCGCAGCCTTGATCTTAAACTTTTCTGCCATGGCCAATCCTGACGCCATCGCGTTGGTTAAATAATCCGGCATCTTGCCGGCTTGCTGGGCGAGCGTGGATTTTAACTTGGCAAGTTCGCGGGAATTCGCTTGGGCTGGGACAACTTGTCCTCTTAATTTCAACAGTTCATTGAACTGTGCTTTCGACAAGGCTTGCGAATCCTTGGTGGCGATGACCTGATTGGAAAGACGTTCATTATCAGCCTGGAGTTTCGTCAACTGTTCGGCGAGCGGCGCCTGTTGTTGCTGGAGGGCTTGGTTTTGCTCGCGCAATTGAGCGGCTTGATGTGCTTCGTAAATTCCCGCTCCGGCAACTACGGCAAGCGTGGCGGTGATGAAAGTTTTTTGCAGTGTGGTCATGGCAATGGTTTTGGTGGCGGCAATTACGGTGGATGTGTGAACGGCAGTTCCGGCAAGCACAGCGGCGGCGGAAATCGTCACGGCCAGTCCGGCGGGTGCGGCTTGCACCGCGTTGGCGGAAATCAAAACCACCAATCCGCCCGCGCCAATCGTCACGTTGCGTTTCGTGAAACATTCCCGCAGCCGTTCCACGGCGCGGTTCACGCGCTTTTGCGCGGCCTCTTCGCTTACACCAAGCGCTTGTGCCATCTCGCGGGCGGACTTGCGCTCAAAGTAGCGCAGGAGCAATGCGTCGCGGTCGGCCTCACTCAATTCGGCGAGCGCGGCGTCGAGGTGGGGCGCGATATGCTCCCACGATGCGTCGGGTTCAGCGGAGATCAATTCATTCATGGTGGCGGCCTCCTGTTCGCGGGCGCGGCGGCGCACGTCGGTGCGGACGGTCTGCGCGGCGAGATTTTGCGCGGTGCGATGCAGCCAGCCGGACAGCACCGCGCGGTCGGTGAGCTGCGCGGCGTTTTTGGCGAGCGCGACGAACACGCCCTGGGTCACGTCCTGCGCGAGGTGCGAATCGCAGACCATGCGCACCGCGGCGGAATGGACGAAATCCACGTGGCGGCGCACCAGTTCGGCGAATGCCGGTTCGGAGCGGTGTTCGGCATAGGCGCGCAGCAGTTGCGGGTCGGTTTGATCGTTCACTCATCCAATAGTAGCCGCCGCCGCCGAAATCGGACAGGGAAAGGAAAATTTGAAACATTCACGAAACAGTGGCCATGGGCTTGATCGAGGCGCTCAGGTCCGGGCCATGCCAAAATTTGGTTCGCGCCGGTGATGACGCACCAACGTCACCCGGATTCCATCGGGCAATTCGCGGTAAACGAAGTGATACGGGAAGCGCTTGAGGTTGGCGCGATGGAAGCCCGGTTTGATCAGATGAAATCTCCCGGGGTTTGTGGCCGCGACGGCAATCACCCGGCGCAACTCCGCCTTGAAATCCGCACCCAGCCTTTCCGACACCAGGTCATAATCTCGCAGGGCTTTTGCCACGTCCGGCTCGACGGCGGGATGGTATTCGACTCTCACCGTTTGCGGCCCGCCTCGATCCGGCTCCAGAACTCGGT
>JAYVCM010000282.1:0-8393 GCA_043749955.1 Limisphaerales bacterium
GAATGAAAACCAAGGCTGACATCGTCGCAAACTGGCTGCCGCGTTACACGGGCACGCCGCTCAAGGACTTCGGCAGGCACATCCTGCTCGTCAATTTCAACAACTACGTCGAGATGTTTGCCAAGTGGCATCAGGTGCCCATCCGCGGCGCGGACAAGCCGATGCCCAACGCCACGGCCAACGGCATCACGATCATCAATTTCGGCATGGGCAGCGCGAGCGCGGCGACCGTCATGGATCTGCTGTCGTCCATCAAGCCAGAGGCGGTGCTGTTCCTCGGCAAGTGCGGCGGGTTGAAGCACGTCGCGAAACTGGGTTCGCTGGTGCTGCCCATCGCGGCGATCCGCGGCGAGGGCGCGTCGAATGATTATTATCCGCCGGAGGTGCCCGCGTTGCCGGCGTTCAGTCTGCAGAAGGCGATCTCGACCACGATCCGCGATCACCAGCGCGATTACTGGACGGGCACGGTCTATACGACGAACCGCCGCGTGTGGGAGCATGACGAGGCGTTCAAAAAGTATCTGAAGAAGATCCGCTGCATCGGCATTGACATGGAGACGGCGACGATTTTCATCACGGGCTTCCACAACGAAATCACGACGGGCGCGTTGCTGCTGGTGTCGGACCAGCCGATGTCGCCGGAGGGGGTGAAGACGGCCGCGAGCGACGCGAAGGTGACGCAGGCGTTCCTCGACAAGCATCTGCACATCGGCATTGATTCGCTGAAGCAGCTCATCCACGGCGGCCACACGGTGAAGCATCTGCGGTTTTAAACCGCATCCGTGCAAAAGACTTTCAACGCGAAGACGCAAAGGAGCGAAGGCGCAAGGGTTGTGAAAAGCTATCTGGCCAGCCTGGCTGGCTCCGTTTGGTGAGCATTTGCGCCGGCAACTTCGCGACGGCGGCAAGCTAAAGTTTGAACTCCACCATTCCGCGCAATTTATCCAGCAGCCGCGCATCCGCCGCCGGAAATTCGTAATTGCCCAATTCCGACGGGGCGACCCACTGCACCGCCGCGCAATCCAGCGGCTGCGGTTCGCCCGACAGAAGCTGGCAGGTGAAAAATTTCAGGTGAACGGATTTCTCCGGGTAGTCGTGCCGGACTTCCTCGAAGAGTTCGCCGACGGAAATTTCCACGCCCAGCTCCTCGCGGATTTCGCGGACGAGGCATTGCTCAAAGGTTTCGCCCGCCTCGCGTTTGCCGCCGGGAAATTCCCAAAGCCCGCCGAGGTGCGCGTCCGCGTGGCGTTGGGTGATGAGCAGTTGGCCGTCGCGGAAGATGAGCGCGGCGCTGACTTCGACAACGTGATGCGTGATGCGTGATGCGTGACCGGAAAGTTCGGAGCGCGGAGTCTTCATCACGCATCACGTTTCACGCATCACTCGTCACCGCCCGACGCTCTTGTAAATCCAGCCGAGCTTTTCCATTTCCGCCGGGTCGAAGAGATTTCGTCCGTCGAACATGATCGGATGCGTCAGCCCTTTTTTGGCGCGGGCGAGGTCGAGCTGCTTGAACTCGTCCCATTCCGTCGCCACCACGAGCGCGTCGCAGCCTTCGGCCACGGCGTTCATGTCGTCCACGTAGGTTACATCCGGCAAAAGCGACCTGGCCTTGTCCATCGCCTTCGGATCGTGGACGCGCAACGTGGCGCCTTCCTTGAGCAGTCGCTGGCACAGGTCAATCGCGGGCGAGGAGCGCACGTCGTCGGTGTTCTGCTTGAAGGCGAGGCCGAGCACGCCGATTTTCTTGTCCTTCAAGACCCAGAGCGTGTCGGTCATCTTTTTGATGAACCGCTCCATCTGGCCGGCGTTGATGTGCTGGACTTCCTTGAGCAGCTTGAAATCGTAGCCGACCTGTTCGGAAATTTTGATGAACGCGCTCAAGTCCTTCGGGAAACAACTGCCGCCGAAACCGATGCCGGCGTTGAGAAAACGGCGGCCGATGCGTTCGTCCAGACCGATGCCGTGGGCGACTTCCTGCACGTTCGCGCCCGCCGCCTCGCAGATGGTGGCGATGGCGTTGATGTAGGAAATCTTCAGCGCGAGAAAAGAATTCGCCGCGTGCTTGATCAGCTCCGCCGAGTTGATGTCGGTGACGATGATGGGCGCCTGGAACGGCGTGTAGATCTCCGTCATCGCGGCGACGGGACGCTGCGAGCGGACGCCAATGACCACGCGGTCGGGGTGCATCAGGTCGCCGACGGCGAAACCTTCGCGGAGAAATTCCGGGTTGCTGACCACGTCAAACTCGGTCTTCGCGGGGCAGTAGCGCTTGATGGTCTCGGAAACTTTTTCGCCGGTCTTGACCGGCACCGTGCTTTTGTCCACGACGATCTTGTAGCTCGTCATGGCGGAGGCGATGTCGCGGGCGACGCGTTCGATGTAGCTCAAATCCACGGAACCATCCGGCTGCGGCGGCGTGGGCACGGCGATGAAGATGACATCGGAATTCTGGACGCCCTCGGCCGTGCTGCTGGTGAACTTCAACCGTCCGGCGGCGACATTTTTTTTGACGAGTTCTTCGAGGCCGGGTTCGTAGATCGGAATGCCGCCGCCTTGCAACATTTTTACCTTGTTGGCGTCGTTGTCCACGCAGATGACGTGGTGGCCGACCTCCGCAAAGCAAGTTCCCGAAACGAGTCCGACGTAGCCGGTGCCGATGATGGTGAGCTTCATTTCGCGGGGACGGGGGAAGGCGTTGTGGGCGGCGTGGTTTTTGGCATGGCAGCGAGGCGGGTCTTGAGTTCAGCCGCGCGCAGCGCGGCCATCTGCGCGAGCGAGCCGCCCAGATTTCCGGCGCGCGCGGCGCTTTCGTAATGGTTCAAGGCCTCGGCCGGCTTCCCCTGCTCCTCCGCGATGCGGCCCAGCGAACAGAGCGCGGGCAGCGCGCTCGGGGTGCCGGAAAAATTCGCGGCGACCTTCTGGTAGGCGGCGGCGGCGGGCTCGAGCTTGCCCTGCGCTTCGAGGCTGGCAGCCACGCCGAGGAGGGCGGTGGCGGCGAGCGGCCCGCTGGAATTGCCGTCAAACGATTTCTGAAACTGCGCCGCCGCGTCCGGGTAGCGGCCGGCGGCGAACATGGACGCCGCGCCCTGCAGCAGCGAGCGTTGCGCCGCCGCCGTGCCGGGATATTTGGCGGCCAGCGCCACGAGTGCATCCGCCGCCTGGCCTGGCGCAGTGCCGGCGGCGGGCATGACCAGCAGCTGCGTCATGGCCTGGCCGGCGGCGATTTCATTCTCCTCATGCTGCGAGGCGATGAAATAATAAACGCCGATGGCGAGCAGCAGCGCGGCCGCCGCGCCGATGAGGCGGTTTTTGTTGGTCTCCAGCCAGGGCCAGAGCTTGAAAAGGAATTCCGCCGGTGCGTCTTGAGTTTGCATAAATTGGAACGCGCAGTTTTTCCGCGCCGCGTCCAAAACGCAAGCTGAAACGGGAGCGAATTTGCTGTCGTGGTGCGCACAAAGTTAGAGAGGACTGTGCGATTGGTTGTCCGCCGCCTCGCGGCCAGGCCGCCGGCCGCGGGCGCCAATGGGCGGCGGCGGCTCGTCACCGGAAGGATCACGGATAAACCCGCCGCCGGAAGACGCAGCCGTTGGCGGGATTGACCGGGCAGGAAATCTGGTTGGTCGCGCTCGCATCCGGCAACCGGCCCGGCCTCGGTTTGGCGGACGGCGGCAAAGCGCCGGCGACATGATTTTTGTTTCTGGTTTGAAAAGTGCCGGGCGATGGGCGAGAATCCTGCCGTGAATAATAAAATATTTGGCCGTTGGTTGTCCGCGTTTTTTATCCTGGCGGCGGCCTTGAATCTTTCCGCGCAAGGCACGGCGTTCATGTATCAGGGCCGGTTGAATGACAACGGCAGCCCGGCCAACGGCGCCTACGACCTGCGCTTCGCCCTTTACGACGCGGCCACGAACGGCAACGCCATCAGCGGCCCGCAGACGAATTTCGCGGTGGCGGTCACCGTTGGTTTGTTCACGACGAACCTTGATTTCGGCCCGGTGTTCACCGGCACGAATTACTGGCTCGGCATCGGCGTCCGCACGAACGGCAGCCTGGGCGCGTTCACCTTGCTCTGGCCGCGCCAGCCGCTGCTGCCGGCGCCCTATGCCATCTTCGCCAACACGGCCAGCAACGTCCTCGGCACGCTCTCGGCCTCGCAGCTCACCAGCGGCACGCTCGCCGACGCGCGGCTGACCACGAATGTCTCGCAGTTGAACCGCAGCCAGATTTTCACCGGCACCAATAATTTCACGAACGGGGCGAACAGTTTTTCCGGCACATTTTCCGGCACGTTCTCCGGCAACGGCCTTTTGCTGACGAACCTGAACGCGACGCTGCTCTCGACGGGCACGGTGGCGGACGCGCGGCTCACGACGAACGTGGCGCTGCTCAACCGCAATTCGATTTTCACCGCCACGAATAATTTCACGAACGGGGCGAACAGCTTCTCCGGCACGTTTTTCGGAAACGGCCTGCAGTTGACGAACCTGAACGCGACGCTGGCCGCCACCGGCACCCTGGCCGACTCACGGCTCACGGCCAACGTGCCGCTGCTGAACCGCGACCAGACCTTCACGGGCGCAAATACTTTTTCCAATCCGACCAACAATTTCACCGGCAATTTCTTTGGCAACGGCCTCGTCGGCTGGGTGCCGGTTTCCGGCGTCTCCACGCAGGCCATGCGCGACACGGGCTATCTGCTGCTGAATTCCGGCCTGACCACCGTCACGCTCCCGCTGTCCAGCGCGCTGTTCATGGGCGACATCGTGCGGGTTTCCGGCGCGGGCGGGGGCGGCTGGCTGGTCAAGGAAAATGCCGGGCAGTCCATCCGGGGCAACTTCGCCAGCTATGGCAACAGCTTTCTGGTGGGCACGCCGACCTTTGGTGACTATCGGGGCGTCGCGGTTTCGGCGGACGGCATCCGGTTGTATGCCGTGAGCACCGGCTTTCAAGGCGTTTCTACTTCCGCCGATTCTGGTCACACTTGGAACACCCCCGGCATCCCCGTTGGTTTTTTTCAGTCCGTAGCCTGTTCAGCCAATGGAAAAAAAGTTTTTATAGCTCCCAACCCTGCCGGCGTTATTCAGATGTCCTCGGACAGCGGTGCCACTTGGTCGGTTACTGGCACCAGCGGCGCTACGGTTGCCTGCACGGCGGATGGAAGTCAAATCTTCACCGGCGGCATCGTGTGTTCCGGCAACGGCACCTATCTTGGAAAATTGTCCGCCGGCAGCATTTCGATTTCCACCAATGCGGGTTCAACCTGGATTCCCGTCACCGGGCCGGTGGCCAGCGTGAACAGTCTGGCCGTTTCCAGCGATTGCGCCCGGCTGGTGGCCGGGGTCAACAACGGCCTGCTCTATGCCTCCGCCAACTTGGGCGCAACGTGGACGATCATCAACACCACCAATCTGTTTTGGGCCGGTGCCAGCATGTCGGGGGACGGCAGCAAGTTTGCCGCGGCCGCCTTCACTTCCGGCGGCGTCAGCGGCGGCATCTATGACTACGGCGTCAACGCGCAGCCCAATATCACGAATGTCAACAGCACCATTGGCGGCAGCCAGGGTTCCGCCGTGGAACTGCAATACATCGGCAACAGCCAGTTCATGCCCGTCAGTTTTTCCGGCCTGCTTTGGGCGAACTGAAGCGGACGAAGTTTTTTGGCCTTTGGTGATTTTGCCGGGGCACTTTTTCCACCACGCTGCGAAAGCCCGTTTCGGATTTCAAACTTCGGATTTATTTTTTCGCGGTTCAATTTTCGGCCGGCGTTTTCCCGGCCGCGCTGGAATTGCGTCTTGCACCATGCCTCGCCGGATTTAACCTGTCCGCATGGCTTGGTTCACTGACCGGCATTTTTTCCTGCTCGCCGTGGCGTTTTACGGCGTGAGCGCGGTGCATTCGGTTTTCCTCTGGCGCAAAGGTTTTCGCAAGGACGACCGCGTGAATTTCTTCCTGCTGCTCGCCGGTTTCGCGCTGCACACCACGGCGATGTTCCAGCGCGGCTTCTCGCTCAACGCCTGCCCGGTCAACAATCTTTACGAGGCCACCACGTTCCTGCTCTGGGCGCTCGCGCTCGCCTGCCTCGTCATCGGCCTGCTGCCGCGCTTGAAATTTCTCGGCGCGTTCGCGTCGCCCGTTTTATTTGCCGTGGGCGTGTTCGCGCTCATGCCGTCGCTGGATCCGCCGCACGGGCCGCGGCCGGATTTCTCCAACTGGCTCACCAGCCTGCACGCCGCGACCAGCCTGCTGGCGTATGGCGCGTTCGGCCTCGGCGCGGTCGCGGCGGGGATGTTCCTCACGCAACGGCACGATTTGAAGGCCCACAAGGTCAGCGCCGTGCTGTCGGTGTTCCCTTCCATCCAGCGGCTGGAAATGATTTCCACGCGGCTGGTGTTCGCCGGTTTTGTTTTGCTGACCATCGGCCTCGCCGCCGGGCGTCAACTGCCCCGGCCTGAAGGCGCGGCGTATTTCACGGATGCCAAAGTCCTCTGGTCGGCGCTGCTGTGGCTGGCGTATCTGGAACTGCAGGTCGCGCACAAGTTTTTTGGCCGCTCCAGCCGCAACTTCGCCCTCGGCGTCCTCGCCGCCTTCGCGCTGCTGCTGCTGACGTTCTGGATCACGAACCTGAATTCGCCGTTGCACCATCCATGAACGTTGTTGTCATTGGATTAAGCCACCGCACGTCGCCCGTGGAGCTGCGCGAACGTTTCGCCTTTGCCGACGAGAAAATTCCCGGCGCGCTGGCGGCGTTGCGCGAGTCGGGCATCGCCAGCGAATGTGCGATTCTCTCGACTTGCAACCGCGTGGAAATTTACGCCGCCACGCCGCTGGCACCGGATGCCGCGTTTGCGGAATTGAAAAGATTTCTCGTCGCCTACCACGCCTTCGACGGCGCGCTGGGCGATGAACTTTATGCCTTCGCCGAGCCGCACAGCCTGCATCACCTCTTCAAGGTCGCCGCCGGCCTCGACTCGATGGTCATCGGCGAGACGGAAATTTTCGGGCAGCTCAAGTCGGCCTACGAGCTCGCGCTCGCGCACCAGCACACCGGCGCGCGGTTGAACAAGGCGTTCCAGCGCGCCTTCAACGTGGCCAAGCATGTCCGCACCGCCACGAACATCCAGCGCGGCAGCGTCTCCGTGATGTCCGCCGCCGTGGAGCTGGCGGAGAAAATTTTCAGCTCGCTCGCCGAGCACGAAGTCCTCGTCATCGGCGCGGGCGAGACGAGCGAGAAGACGGCGCGCGCCCTGCAATCGCGCGGCGTCAAAAAAATCACCGTCACCAACCGCTCGCCCGAACGCGCCGCCGCGCTCGCCGCCGAACTCGGCGGCCGCGCCGTGCCGTTCGAGAATTGGCCGGAGGAGTTTGCGCGGATTGACATCGCCATCAGCAGCACCGCCGCGCCGCATCACATCCTCGACCGCGCGACGCTGGAGCCGCTCATGCGCCGCCGCCGGAACCGGCCGCTGCTGCTCATAGACATCGCCGTGCCGCGCGACATTGACCCCGCCGTCAACGCGCTCGACAACGTCTATCTCTACAACGTGGACGACCTGCAAAGCATCGCGGATAATTATTTGAACCTGCGCCGGGAAGAGGCCGCCCGGTGCGAAAAAATCATCGCCGAGAAAGTCGCGGCGCTGCTGGCGGCGGATAAATTTTCAACCACGGATGGACGGGCAGGTGTCATCTGATGCTGGTCAGAGGAAGTGTGAAAACCGGTGTGCCATCTGATGCAGGCCAGGTGGGATGAAAATGTTTTTTGGAAACACGTGTTTGGAAGTTTTCGCCAGGGGCTGCTCCTCGGGCGCGCGACGGCGCAGCCGGTGGCAGCGGATTTGACTGGCTTCCAAATCCACCGCGGCGCGGTCAGCCGGTTGACCACCGTCGCCGGGGAAAAGTTGCGCAACCCGTTCTTTGCCGTCTAAACTTTTGAAAATTATGAAACGCACCAATCCGCCCACCCTCCGTCACATCGTCAATCTCTGGACCTTGTGGGATTATCCGACCGCCAAAAAACCCTGGTCGCTTGAACGGCAGATCGTGGACATCAAAGCTGCGGGCTTCGACGGTTTCACCTATCTCGCCACCCCGGAACTCGCCCGGCTCGCGAAAAAGCATGGGCTGATGATCGTCGGCTATTTTGCCACGTCCAAAAGCTCCGAGTTCCGCCAGCTCATCCAGCAAAACGTGGACAACGGCGCGCCGCACATCAACGTGCAGCTCGCCGACCACGACACGCCGGTCGCGGAATCCATTGAGCTTACGGTGAAACTCATGGCGGAAAGCGCCAAGCTCGGCGCGAAATGTTCCGTCGAAGTCCACCGCGACACCTGCACCGAGACGCCGGAAAAAACCTACGCCATCGCCGCCGGCTACAAAAAGGCGACCGG
>JAYVCM010000283.1:0-17655 GCA_043749955.1 Limisphaerales bacterium
TGTCCGCCGCGCGCGAGTTCGCGCTGGATGGCGTCGCGGATCAAGCGCTCGTCGTATTGCGTGGCAATCGTCTCGACGGGCAGGCGGTCGTGCGGCGGCGTCTGGATGGTGCTCATGTCGCGCGCGCCGGTGAGCGCGAGATACAGCGTGCGCGGAATTGGCGTGGCGCTCAACGTCAGCACGTCCACCATCGTCCGCAGGCGCTTGAACTTTTCCTTGTGCAGCACGCCGAAGCGCTGCTCCTCGTCAATCACCACGAGGCCGAGGTCTTTGAACGCCATGTCTTCCTGCACGATGCGGTGCGTGCCGATGACGATGTCCACCGCGCCCGCCGCCAGGTCTTTCACCACCACCGCCTGTTCGCGCTTGGTGCGGAAACGCGAGAGCAGCTCCACGCGGATCGGATAATCCGCCATGCGCTCGCGGAAATTATTGAAATGCTGCTGCGCGAGAACCGTGGTCGGCACGAGGATGGCAACTTGTTTTCCGTCCATCACGGTTTTGAACGCGGCGCGGATGGCCACTTCCGTTTTGCCGAAGCCGACGTCGCCGCAGATCAAACGATCCATAGGCTTGGCGCGTTCCTGATCGGCTTTCGTGTCGGCGATGGCGGTGATCTGGTCGCGGGTTTCCTCGTAGATGAAGGCGCTCTCAAATTCGCGCTGCCATTGCGTGTCTGGCTTGCACGCGTGACCGGGCTGGGTTTCGCGCACGGCCTGGATGCGCAACATTTCAGCAGCGATGTCACGCACCGCTTTTTCGGTTTGCTCTTTCGCTTTCGCCCAGCGCGTGCCGCCGAGCGTGTTGAGCGGCGGACTGGCCTTGCCCGCGCCGACGTATTTGCTGACGAGATGCGCCTCGCTGACGGGGACGTAAAGTTTGGGTGGCTCCACCGCGTCGCCGCTGGGCGCGTATTCGATGACCAAGCATTCAGTTTCAGATTGCCGATTGCCGATTGCCGATTGCCGATTGGCCGAAGTCATCGGCAGATTTTTCAATCCGAGATAACGGCCGATGCCGTGTTGCAGATGGACGACCAGATCGCTTTCCTCCAGATCGGTGAAATCAATGTCGAGTGCGGAACGGGCGGCCTGCGCGTGTGAAGATTTTTGGCGGCGCGGCCGCTGGATTTTGTAGCGCCCGAAAATTTCTGCATCCGTGATGACGACCAGCTTGGCTTCGTCGCAGATGAAGCCGCGCGCGAGCGAGCCGAGGTGCAACGTAGGACAGGCGTCGCGCCTGTCTCGCTTCGCCGGTTTTAATTCATTTTCAGATGGAGACAGGCGCGACGCCTGTCCTACGAGTTCCGTCCAGATTTCCTCAAACCGTTGCCGCTCGCCGTCGTTGTTGCAGAAGACGTGGACGGAATAATCCTGCCGCAGCCAGCGGTGAAGCTGCTGGAAAAATTCGCGGCGCTGCGCCTCGGCGATCAATGGTTCCGGCGTGCGCTCGGCCAGCGGCCGGAACGCGTCGAGCGAAGTGAAGAGTGGAGCGCCGGCCTCCGGCCCGGCGTGTTGGTCGTCCGTTACTGAAATTCGTGCCGTGCCGGAGGCCGGCGTTCCGTCGGCTGGCTCCTCGTGCAACTCAACTGCGGTGAAACCGCGCCGCTTCAATTCCTCCAGGAAATCCGGCCACGAAATAAAAAACGGATCGGCTGCCGGAACTTGCTGCGCGTAGGCCCCGGCGTGGACGGCGAGCGCTTCCGGTTCACAGAGCAGGAAAATGGTTTCGCGTGGCAGGTAGTCGAGCAGGGTTGAGAGTTGAGAGTTGAGAGTTGAGAGTTGGGAACCGGACTTCTGAATTGCGCCTTTGAGGATGCCCAGTTCACCCGCCGGCGGCAGGGTGACGGCAGTGATTTCACCGCGCGAAACCTGCGTGAGCGGGTCGAAGCTGCGGAGCGATTCCAGTTCGTCGCCGAAAAATTCCAGGCGCACCGGCCACGGATTCGTCGGCGGAAAAATGTCCACGATGCCGCCGCGCAGGGCCAGCTCCCCCTTCTGCGACACCTGCGCCTCCGGCTCGTAGCCTTGCTCTTCGAGAAATTCAACCAGGTCAAGCGGCGCGATTTTGTCGCCGCGTTCCAGCGTGCGCGTGCGCGACTGGATTTCGCCGGGCGGAAACGTTTTTTGCAGCAGGGCGGAGACGCTGGTGACAAGCAGAGTTGAGAGTTGGGAGTTGAGAGTTGAGAGCGCGACCAGCGTTTGCAGGCGGTCGCTGATGACGTCGGCGTGCGGCAGCTTGTCTTCGTGCGGCAGTGTTTCCCACGCGGGGTAGAACAGGGGCGAGGATGGAGGATGGAGGATGGAGGATGGAGCGACAGTTTCATTCCGCACTCCGCACTCCGCACTCCGCATTTCATGGAGCCACGTTTCCAAATCCTGCTGGAAACTTTCCTGCGTCTTGAGGTTTTCCGTGACGATTACCACGGGGCGCTGCGGAAAAAGTTTTTGCAGCAGCGCGGCCAAGAACGGCTGTGCGGCTGGACTGATGCCGGGACCAGGCAGCACTCCGCCAGCCTCCAGTCGCCGGGCGAGGGATTGCACGGCGGGAGTTCGCGCGATGTCAGCGAACAGGCTGCCTGCCGCTGACGAAGTTTCGTGGGGCGCCAAGCGCGGAGAAATTCGCAGCGAATGGCCGCGGCGTCAAGCCGCACAACATCAATCGCGCCAGCCTTCGGCCAGGAACAGGTGGAGATTTTCCTGAAGAATCACCGCGCCGCCGTCGTCGTCTGGCAGCGAACCGAACCGCGCGCCGTGCTGCATCAGGAAAAAAGTCGTGCGCGCGGCCCACGATCCCAGATACGGCGTGTCGGACCAGCCGTAATCTTTCAGCGGCGGCGGCGGCAGCACCGGCGGGGCGACGCCGTTCGTAGCCGGCATTTCCAGCAGGCCGACGACCCACACGCGATGCCCGGCGCGCAGCGTGGCGGAAATTTTTTCCAACACCGGCGCAATTGAATTGGTGTCTTTCATCGCGTCCAGCACGAGGTCGTAGCGGTGGATGGAGTGGTCGGCGAGCGGCGGCAACGTTTCCCAGGGCGTCGGGCCGTGAAAATAGCGCGCGAAGGTGAGGCCGCAAAACCACGGCGTGACCACGACCAGATCCTGCGGCGACGCTGCCGCCGCGACGCGCGCCGCGAGCCGGTCCACGTTGGTAAAATGGCCGCGCAAATCTGAATGGGCGTTGGGCACCGCGACCAGCGCCGTGCCGATGAGCAAACCAAAGGCGGCCGCGCGCACCAGCCGGGGCAGGGCGGCGAAAGAAATCCCAAAATCAAAACACGCGGCGGCCAGCGCCAGCGGCGGCAGAAAATACCACGGCCGCGCCCCGGCGGCGGCGAACCACAAAAAAGTGAGGAACAAAGCGGCGACGGCGGCGAGCGTCACGCCGGCGAACAGGGACAAATCGGTTGTTTCATTTTTATCGGCGGATTTTTTTTTACGCAGCGAGAGCAGGGCGAGGCCGACGACGAGGACGGCGAGCATTTTCCAGACGGCGGCGAACTGGTCGAACGGAAACGCGGTGGCCAGCTCAAAATTCAGCGATGTGACGAACAGGGAAAAACCGCGCCGCAGCTCCACCGCCGCCTGCGGCAGGCCGGCGAGGGTGGCGTGATACGGCAGCAGGGAGGCGGCGGCGGCGAGGCCGGCGGCGAAAATTTTCAGCGCGGTGGGAAAATCTTTTCGCCGGGCGCAGACGGCAAAGCCGCCGAGGCAGACGGCGAAAAAGAGGACGGAATTCTGATAGAGCGCCTGCACGCTCAACGTCGCGGCGAGCGCGAGGAGGGCGGCGCGCGGCCACGTTGGATTTTTCAGGAGCGACCACATCGCGGCGAGCGCGAGGACGATGAGCGCGCTGCCCAGGCCGTAGGCGCGGAGAGAATCGCCGTAGCAAATCAGCAGCGCGTTGAGGCCGAACAGCACGAGGCTGAACCGCGGCGGCTGGCGCGTGGCGCGGGCGACGGCCCAGAACGCGGCGGGGATGGCGAGGCCAAAAAACATTCCCAGCAGCCGGAGCCAGGAATCACTTGGCCCCAGCGTTGACCAGAGTTTCACCAGCAACGGCATGAGGATCGGGAACGAGTCGCGCGTCATGTCCGCGAGCGTGGGCGAGGCGGCGAGGTTGACGAGATTGACCTCGTCGCGCCAGAGGCCGCCCGCGTTTTGCCAGAAATGAAAATGCAGCCACACGATGACGAGCGTGATGATGGCGGCGGCAATCCATTCCAGCCGGGTTGAAGATTTTTTTTCGGACGCGGCGGGCATGAAATTATTTCCGTTGAAAAATTTCCAGCGCGCTGCCGTGGGCTTCCGGGTAGCGGGCCACGAAGTTGGTGCCGAGAACGATGATGGTGTTGGTCGGGGAAACGATGTCGGTCAGGCCCACGAGCGTGTAGTTGGTTTTGTAGCTGTCCCACCAGCGGAAAATGGTGCGGTCGGATTCGTCGTGCAGGTTCCAGGAGAACTGGTTTTGGGCGAACACGATGAACTCCGGTTTTTGTTTCTCGATGCCGTTGATCATTTCGTGCTGCATCCGCAGGGCGAACGGCTGCGGTTCCATCATCGCGTAGGTGTAGATGTAGCCGGTCGCGGAATGGCGGCGGGCGAGAAAATAAATCTCCGGCTCGGAGCCGAGGACGGCGATGCGCGCGGTGGGGGCGGAGTTGTCCGCGATGAATTTGGCGACAATCTCCGATTCCGGCAGCGGATCGGCGCCGTAGAGTCCGTGGTCGGTGGCGCTGGTGCCGCGGATGATTTGCGAGAATGGCAGCCGGAACCAGACATCCGCGCAGGTGAAAATCGTCACGGCCACGGCGAGCGCGTAGGCCCACGCCGGCCAGCCGCCCAGCGGGGAGGTTTTGTTTTTTTCACCCAACATTTTTTGCAGGCCGCTGATGGCCGCGCCCGCGAGCAGCGCCAGCGCCGGCAGCGCGATCAGGAAATAATGTTTCCGAAAATAAAAATCCGGGCAAACCGCCAGCGCCGAGGCCGCGCAGAATCCGATCAGCCAGCCGCGCGAGTTTTTCCAGCGCGCGTCGCGCCAGACGACAAACAAACCCGCCGCCGCCGCCAGCCAGAGCAGGCCGCCGATGGAAACCACCTTGGGAAAACTGTGCCAGAACAGTTGCGGCGCATAGGCCAGCGGCATGCCGGTGGCGTATTCGCGGGCATAATCAATCGTCCAGAACTTGAACGCCGCAAACACCCCCG
Organism: Limisphaerales bacterium; assembly: GCA_043749955.1. Taxonomy (GTDB): domain Bacteria; phylum Verrucomicrobiota; class Verrucomicrobiia; order Limisphaerales; family UBA11358; genus UBA11358. The sequence continues at coordinate 5,211 of JAYVCM010000283.1, forward strand.
CGTGCCAGAGCCAGAGGCAGCACAGCCCGAGCGGCGTCAGCATGGCGACGCCATAGACCGCCACGGACACGAGACGTTTGCCGATGGCCTCGCGCGCGCAGAAAAATTTTCCGAACGCAAACGACAGGCCCGCCCACGCCGCGATGATGACCGCGTGTTGTTTCATCAGGACGGCGGTGCCGAACAGCGCGCCGCCCGCCGCGAGCGTGAGCAGATTTTCCTTCAGCCGCGCGCGCCACATCAGGCAGAAACCGGCGGTGACGAAGAACGCGCAAAAATGCGTCGCGTGGCCGACGGTGCCGAGCATGGTCGGACTTGCGGCCAGCACGGCGTAGCTCGTGGCGGCGACGATGCCCGCCGTCTCATCGAGAATTTTTTTGCCGAGCCAGAACAGCATCAGCGCCGTGGCGGTGGTCAGCAGCAGCAGTCCGAGATGGATGCCTGCCGGCGTCTGGCCGAAGACCGCCATGATGACGGCGTAGGCGAGATAGGTTCCGGGAAATTTCATGTTGTAGGCCAGCTCGTAGGGCGGGATGCCTTCGAGGATGAGCTGGCCGGCGTAGGCGTATTCGCCCTCGTCGCGTTCGAGCGGAAAATTCAGCAGCCGCAGCCGCGCGGCGGCGACGACCAGCAGCACGACGACCATGAACCACCACGTCCAGTGGCGTTGGTGAAAAAAATGGGAACGGGGCGGCGTCATGCGCGGGCATTGGACAAAATTGAACGCGCGAATTCAATGCAATTTGCCGGTTGGTAGTGGCACGGGCGTCTCGCCCGTGAGTTCCTCGTGGCAACAGATTTTGCTTAACCGAAACACACGGGCGAGACGCCCGTGCCACTACGGACGCCGGTTTCAGTTGACCCGCGTGCTCTTGTCCGGGAAAATTTTTGGCGATGAGTCCGCCCAATCCAATTTTGATGCTGCCGTTCGCGCTGCTGCTTGGCGCGATGGCGCTGGGGCCGGTGCTGGCGCCGCGCTGGTGGGTGAGACATTACGCCAAGGTCGCGCTCGGCCTCGGCGCGGTGATGGCGGGAATTTATTTTTTCATTTTGCACGACCTTGCCAGTCTCGGCCATGTGGCGCATGAATACATCAGCTTCATCGCGCTGGTCGGCTCGCTGTTCGTGGTGTCCGGCGGCATTCACATCGGCGTCAAGGGCGAGGCGACGCCTTTCCGGAACGTGATTTTTTTGCTCATCGGCGCGGTCGCGGCCAACGTCCTCGGCACCACCGGCGCGGCGATGCTGCTCATCCGTCCGTGGATCCGCATGAACCAATACCGCGTCACGGCGCACCACATCGTGTTTTTCATCTTCATCGTGGCGAACGTCGGCGGCTGCCTGACGCCCGTCGGCGACCCGCCGTTGTTCCTCGGATTTTTGCAGGGCGTCCCGTTCTGGTGGACGGCGCAGAAGTGCTGGCCCGCATGGGCGGTCGCCGTCGGCCTGCTGCTCGCGATTTTTTACGTCGTGGACAGGATCAATTTTTCCCGAGCGCCCCGGTTCGTGCGCGAAGCGGAGACCGCGCGCGAGGAATGGGAGTTCACCGGGCTGGGCAACCTGTTTTTTCTCGCGGTCATCGTGGGCGCGGTGTTTGTGACCGCGCCGGTTTTTTTGCGCGAGGGGCTGATGCTCGCCGCCGCGCTCGGCTCGTGGTTCACGACCAAAAAATCCGTGCATCAGGCGAACGGCTTTAATTTTCACCCGGCCATCGAAGTGGCCGTGCTGTTCGCCGGGGTGTTTGCGACGATGATCCCCGCGCTGGCGTGGCTGGATCATAATGCCGCTTCGCTGCTGGGGCAGAATCCGTCGCCGGGGATTTTTTACTGGGGCACGGGCGCGCTGTCGGCCGTGCTGGACAACGCGCCGACGTATCTCGGATTTTTCAGCGCGCTGAACGGCGTGGCCGACGCGGAAAACACGGCGGGGCTGCTGGACAAAAATGCGGCGCACCTGCTGGCCATCAGCGTGGGCGCGGTGTTTTTCGGCGCGGCGACCTACATCGGCAACGGGCCGAACTTCATGGTCAAGGCGGTGGCGGAGCAGGGCGGGGTGCGGGTGCCGGCATTTCTGGAATTTATCTACAAGTTCACGCTGCCATTCCTGCTGCCGGTGCTGGTAACCGTCTGGGTGCTTTTCTTCCGCCAGTGAAATTGCGGATCAAGATTTCAAAATAAACCTTGTCAATTTTCCGCGCAGACCGTAGAACCAGCGCGTAGTTCTTTTACAAATTAAATTTGCGTAGCGTGGCCGCTACACAAAGCCCTTAAAAACCCGCTAAATTTTCAAGGCATAAGCAAAGACGACGGCCAAGGCACGCCCCAACGGGCGGCGCCTTGCGTTTTCTTTGCGGGTGCCTTAGCGGGTTGCCTACGGGGGAGCGCGGGTGTCCGCCTCTCTGGTTTCTAGGGATAAACAACCGGCCAAAACAAAACGGGAATACTAATGAAAACAATAAATCAAAAGTTGTTCAGATTGGTAGTGGGTAGCGCGTTGGCCTATTACTTATTTTCATTCACTCAAAAAACATTCGCCATTGAAGGTTTATCTATTGCTGTTCCTTCCACAAACGCCGTGCTGTCATGGCCGAGTGATTCAAGTGAAACTTACATAATCCAGTATCGCCACACTTTAGACGCCACGGATTCATGGTCAACACTTGCCGATTATTACCCCGCCGATTCAAGCACTAATATAACCCATTACATTGATACAAACCCTTTAGATTATGGTTCAGGTGGTTCAGGCGGCGGCAGCTTTTCAATGAGTATGAGTAGTAGCGGTAGTAGCAGTAGTCGAATGTCTAGCAGCAGTGAAATGTCATGCAAAGACATTCTTGCTTTGCTAATGCCGCCGAATCTGTCAGGCAATAGTGAAAGCCTTATGTCATCTGAAATACAATCTGCCGATTCTCCTACACTTGATGGCGCGGGCGGTTCAAGCTCGTCTATTGCTGGTTCTGGATTTTACCGCGTTGTCAGAGACGGAATTCATTTGATTGGAATCACAAATAATATGGTTCTTTCTGGCGTAGTAACCATTCCTATTGAATTAGGTAATGCAAGTGGACAAATTACAACCATAAGTGTTTCCGAAAATGAAACACCTATTGGAAATTCTTTGCAATTCATCCCCGTAGCTCATCCTCAATTCTTGAAACTAAACACAACTTTAATGGCAAACGGTGTGCATGGAATTTATGGTAGTGCAAGGTGGGATGATACTAACGGCGGTTTGTGGGAAGCAGAATCGCCTGTTATTTCCGTGACGGTATCAAACGAAATTTCTTTTGAAAACTGGATGCCTACTTATGGCGAGCTTGATAATACTTTACTGTTTAGAGCAACATCGGCGCATCCTGATACTGACTGGATAGTCCGCGTCTATAATCAGACTAATGGCTATCTTGGTTATTTTTCAGGCCATACTTACGATGGCGATATATCAATATACTGGGATTTTAACGGCTATTCATACACTAACATTCCAAGCTTTTCCTTTGAAGTAGAAACAGAATATATTGACCCGCCTTCGCCGCCGACATACAAGGTAACAGACCCTTGGACGGCAACGGGTGCATGGGCAATGGCTTTGCAACACGCATGGGATAGCTCTCTTGATACTGCTTCATTGTATCAGCAACTAAACGGCTTTGTAGCCTTTGGGGGAAATCATGGCGGAGTTTATCCGCCGAAAAATTCCAGTGACGATAGCCCTTATACTCTTGCATTTGACGACCCCGCAGCTAATGCAAATTGGGCAGCTTTTAGAAGTGCAATCTACAATCCGATTTGTCGAAACTTTGTTTATTTTGGACATGGCGGGCAGGTTGGAATTGGCTACAATACATTTAACACAAACCGATTTATTACAGCTACGGAAATTGCTAACAGGTTGCATACTATACCCGCAGGCCAAACAAACCGCCATGCTTACCGTTTCGATTTTATAGATGCTTGCAGCACGGCGTTAGGAACTTTGCCAGAATCTTTTGGCATATTGCATAGGGAGAATGTTCCAGCAAGTGATTACATTGCTTCATCTACTCGGTTTTCTACTTACGTTGGCTGGCCGCAAGATAAAGTGATTGGCCTGATAAATGGAAGGTATCCTAATTATGACCATATACATTTTATGGAATGGATACAATATGAATTGATTGGAAACCAGCGAACTATAAAGGATGCAATTATTCACGCCAGCCATAACCCCAATGTGCATGGTTTTGGGGAAAATGATTTGAAAGTTTTTGGTTATTGGGATTTACAGATAGGCACATTTAACAACTAAAGAAAATGCCTATCACTTCTTTTATTCATATTACAGCACAGTATTCAAATGCTGTATTGGTTGCGATTCTTCCGCACGTTTCCGATGTTGCAAGCAGGTTGGACTTGCCGATTATTCAGCCGATAACAACCGCGCACGTTGCTAAATTTAATATAAGCCCCTATGCTGAAAACATAGGGGGCGGCTTGTGGCTTACAAATGGGTATTGGTTTGTTTATTCGTTTGGTTGTGTGGATAGTTTCCGTTCGCCTGACAACTGGTTTTCAATTCAGGACTTGGAAGCCGCAAATAAATTCGTTGGCAAAGACAATATGACTACTAACGATGCCATAGAAATTGCTCGCAACTCTTTTTCAAAGCTTGGATATAAGCTTGAGGATTTTCACGTCAACGAAACTCCTACGCGGATTGAAGGCTCGTTTGATGTAGATAAGCTAGGCCATGTTCCTTTTTGCAGGGTTATTTGGGAAAGTCCAGAAGCTGCAACATCGGAAGAAAGACAAAAAAGTTATTCCGTGCGATTTGATATGGATTTACAGAAAAAGCAAATTGTCGGAATGTCGTTATCAGGCACAAACTTTTTCCGTCCTAGTGAGCAAGTAGATGTTAAACCCGAAATGGAATCAGATTACAGGAAACGGATTCAACACTCATTGAATGTCGGAACCAATATGCCCCCGCCGATTAAAAAGTATACAGACCAATAATTTGCGCCTATACAGGTTAAAGGCACACATATTATTGCCCCGAATGCGGACAGGTAGTGACTGCATAAGGCATGGGTATTTTTAGTTGAGGTTGGTTTTTAAGTCCACACGAGAATTTATCGCTGTGGAGCCGCTCCCGGTTGCAAAAGACTTCGATCCATTCAAAGATGGCGGCTCTGGCGGATTACGGAATCTTGCAGGCGGACGTGATGGCATTGACGGCTCTGACGGCACAATTTCATGGCATTAAAACCGCGCCGCGCACGGCGGTAGCCGTCCCTTTTATTTTATGCGCCCGCTGGAATGAATTTTCCGGCGGGCTTTTTATTTTTCCGCAGTTGAATAAATGTCACGGTTGTGAAACATTTTGGCCGCCCGGGCGTCCTATTTCTGAAACTTGAAATCATCGCTGGTTGGGGAATTTGTTTTGCGCACACTTTACAACATCTTGTTTCTGGTCTTTTTCGCGCTGGCGTCGCCGTATTATTTCATGCGGCTGCGGCGGCGCGGCAACTGGATCGCCGGCTTCGGCCAGCGTTTTGCCAAGTATGGCCCGGAGATCAAGCAGGCGCTGACGAACCGCCACGTCATCTGGCTGCACGCCGTCAGCGTGGGGGAAGTAAATCTTTGCACCCAGCTCATCGCCGCGCTGGAGCCGCGCGTGCCGAATGTCAAGATCGTCGTCTCCTGCACCACCACGACCGGCATGGCGGAACTGCGCCGCCGGCTGCCCACGCACGTCACCAAGATTTATTACCCGCTGGACCGCCGCAAATATGTCCGGCACGCGCTGGCCTCGATCAACCCGCAGGCCATCGTGCTGGTGGAGGCGGAGATCTGGCCGAACTTTCTCTGGCGCGCGGGCGACTTGAAGATGCCCGTGTTCCTCGCGAACGCGCGGCTCTCCGACCGCTCGTATCCGCGCTACAAAAAATTCGGCTGGCTGTTCCGCCCGCTCTTCGCGTCGTTCGCCGGCGTGGGCTGCCAGAACGCGGAGGACGCCCAGCGTCTGCGTGACGTGGGCTGCCGCGAAAAAAATGTGCAAGTGGTGGGCAACCTGAAATTTGACGCGGCGAAACTGACCGAGAAGCGCAGCCTGGACGTGCGCCGGATGCTGCGGCAGCTCGGCGTGGCTGATGACGCGCCGGTTTTGGTCGCGGGCAGCACGCACGACGGCGAGGAGCTGTTGCTGGTGGAAATGGCGGCGCGGCTGCGGCAGAAATTTCCGGATCTTTTTCTCATCCTGGTGCCGCGCCATTTTGAGCGCTGCAAGGACCTCGGGCAGAAATTCCGTGCGCGCGGCGTGAAGTTCGTTTATCGCAACGAAATTTTTCCCGGCGTGAGGCTGCGTCCAGGCGAGGCGGACTGCCTGCTGGTCAACACGACGGGCGAGCTGAAATTTTTCTACGAGCCGGCCAGCGTCGTCTTCGTCGGCAAAAGTTTGACGGCGCTGGGCGGGCAGAACCCCATCGAGCCGGGCGCGCAGGGCAAGGCGATTGTTTTCGGGCCGAACATGCAGAATTTTGGCGACATCACGCGGAGCTTTTTGCAGAAGGACGCCGCCGTGCAGGTGAAAAGCCCGGAGGAACTGGAGCGCGCCCTCGGTGAACTGCTGGAAAACCCCGGCCGCCGCGCGGAACTGGGCCGGCACGCGCTCAAAGTTGTCGCGGAAAACCTGGGCGCGGTCGAGCGGACGGTGGAAATGATTTTGCCGAAACTGGAAGCGCGCGGGATTTTCGTTGCGCGCAAAAACGGCGCGGAGCATTTCGCCGCTTGACGTAACCGCCCCGGCTTTTATATTCGGCCCGCTCCGTTTGCTGTTGCCGGAGCAAGGAGAAAACATGTCCAAGCCCAAGCCTCACCCGACCGGACCGGCGCCTGCCGCCGGGAAGGCCGTGCCGGATGCCGCCGCCGAGGCCGCGCTGGCGCTCAACGAGAAGATCAAGGAACTCATCCGGCTGGCGAAAGAGCAGGGGCAGATCACCTTTGACGATGTCGCAGAAATTTTGACGGAGAAGTTTTCCACGCCCGCCAACCTCGACCAGGTCTTTGCGAAGCTGCGCGAACTGGAGCTGGAAGTGGTGGACGCCGCCGAGGTGGACCGCGTGAAGCCGGCGGACAAGGAGGACGTGGACGAGGACGAGAGCCGGATGGATTCGCTCGACGACCCGGTGCGGATGTATCTCAAGCAGATGGGCGCGGTGCCGTTGCTGACCCGCGAGCAAGAGGTGGAGATTTCCAAGCGCATTGAAGTCGCGGAAAACGAACTGCGCCGCGTCATCTACGGCCTCGGCTTCGCCGGCAAGGAGCACCTGGCGCTGGCGGAAAAACTGCTGGCCGACCCGCCGCGCGAACGCTTCGACCGCGTCATCCTCGACAAAAAGGTGGACAGCCGCGACGCGCACCTGAAAACGCTGCACCGGCTGGCCGCCAAGGTGCAGGAACTGGACGCGGCAGTGGACCGGCATTTCAACCTCTGGCGCGACGCGCACCAAAACGCCAAGCGCACCCGCGAACACAACGCGTTCGTGAAGCTGGATAAAAAATTGCAGGCGGCGTTTCCGAAATTCTTTTTCAAGCAGAAGGTCGTCGAGGAGATGACGCTCGTGGCGGAAAACATCCACGACAAGCTGCAATACAGCCTGCGCGCGCTGGATGACGCGCAAAACCAGCGCGAATCCAGCGCGCAAAAACATCTCGTCGAGGCCGAGCGGCAGACGCTGCGCGCGCTGGAGGAATTCGTGCGGCTGCCCCACGAAGATTTTCTGGCCGAGTTCGACCGGCTGCGCGACGCCGCCGCCCGCGCGCTCCAGGCCAAGACGGAAATGGTCGAGGCCAACCTGCGCCTCGTCATCTCCATCGCCAAGAAATACACGAACCGCGGGCTGTCATTCCTCGACCTGATCCAGGAAGGCAACATCGGTTTGATGAAGGCCGTGGAAAAATTTGAATACCGGCGCGGCTATAAATTTTCCACCTACGCAACGTGGTGGATCCGGCAGGCCATCACGCGTTCCATCGCGGACCAGGCGCGCACCATCCGCATCCCGGTCCACATGATCGAGATCATCAACAAGCTGATGCGGGCGCAGAAAAAACTGTTGCAGGAACTGGGCCGCGAGGCCGCGCCCGAAGACATCGCGGACGAGATGCAGATGCCCGTCGAACGCATCCGGGGCATTTTGAAGATGGCGCAGCAGCCGGTGTCGTTGCAGGCGCCGGTGGGCGACGGCGACGAGGCGAGCTTCGGTGATTTCATCGAGGACAAGGCGGCGGACAATCCGCTCGACCTCACGAGCTTCAGCCTGCTCAAGGACAAGCTCGGCGACGTGCTGTGCAGCTTGAACGAGCGCGAGCGGCAGGTTTTGGAACTGCGTTTCGGCATCGGCGATGGCAACGCCCGCACGCTGGAGGAAGTCGGCCAGCAGTTCCGCGTCACGCGCGAACGCATCCGGCAGATCGAGGCCAAGGCGCTACGCAAGATGCGTCACCCCACGCGGCTCAAGCAGTTGCATGGCTTTCTGGATATCGAAAGTCTCAACGCGGAGTGAGGTGAATTATCTCAGGCGACCGGCGCGGGGCATGATAAAAATTGAACCCGGCGAACAAAATGAATTTAAGCTGGGAAAAATTGGGACTGCCCTTTTATGCTAGGGATCCGCTAGGCGGTAGAACCATTTCGGCGCAAGAGAGGCGAAGGAATCCGTAAATTGCCAGTCACCGGAATCGTCGCAAGTGGTGGTGTCCAAGGTGAGAAAACTCCCGGTGGAGAGATCGGGGGAGAACTCGACGCGGTAGCTGCGATTCGGAGCGCCGCGTCCTCTCAACCGCTCGCTTCCGTCCGGCAGCCGCTCGATGCTGGTGATTGAGAAGGTTCCGGCGGCGACTTCAAACGCTCCGATGTCAGCAATGCCGAAGCGAAGAAATCCCCGCTGATCCTTGGCCGGTGCGTTCGTTTGTTTGGCGGCATCGATCGCCGGACTTCCCGGCAGGAGCGCGCGCGTCTTGGTTGGGCCGCCGTTGTTTTTGAGGATGTCGAGCAGGGGATTGATCGGAGAGCCGGCCGTGCCAACCAAATCATGATCCACGCCATTGATCAGGCCGACGCTGGCCCCGCCGTCGCCAATCAGGTTGTTCCCATCGGAGGTGACCGTTCCGACGATGTCCGGCGACGCTCCGCCCGTGTTGCCGGCAACGATCGTGTTTCCGATATAGACGAGGGCGTTGGCCGAATTGACGCCGCCCGCGTGGCCCGCAACGGCCGAGCTTCCATTCCCACTGACCGTGCAGTTGCGCAGTGACGCATACGCCGTGTTCAGGAGATAGATCCCCCCGGTGTTCGGCGCGGAGTTGCTGGAAAAGGTGCTGTTGGCGGCATAAAACGTCCCCATGACGAGGACAGCACCGCCACTTTGGCCGGCCGTGTTCTGTGAAATAGTGCAGCTATCAAGCAAGAGGGCACTCCCGACGACGCTAAAAATGGCGCCTCCGCTGCCGCCGAAGGGAGAGGAGTTGCTGGAAACGGCGCAGTTGCGAAGGGTCAGGTCACCGGCGTTTCTGATGCCACCGCCCTGGTCGAGGAAGGTCGTCTTGCCGTTGGCGATGGTCAGGCCGGAGATGGTCACGCTCGGATGGTTTCCCTCGACCCGCATGATGCGGAAATCCGAAGCCGCGTCGTCGCGTCGCACGGTCAGGAGGTCCGCACCGGGGCCGATGATGATGATGTTTTTGTTGATCAGCAACTCTCCGCTGGTCAGCGTGATGGTTCCCCGGACATGATCCGCAAAGCCGATCGAGATGTTGTCGGGTGCGTTGGCAATCACACTGCGCAGCGAGCCGGGACCGGAATCGGCGTTGGTGGTGACGACGTCAGTGAGGACCGTCAAGTGCGCCACCGCGCTGGTCACCGAGCTGATTGCATTGGCCGCGACGACCTGGTAGTCGCCGACGTTGGTAGATTGAAGATTCAAAAGGGTGAGGTTTGAAGTGGTGGCTCCCGGAATCGGATTGTTATTGAAACGCCACTGGTAGGTTGGCACGGGCGAGGCGGTCGCGGAGGAAGTGAAGGTAACGCCGCCTCCCACATAGCCCGTTGCACCTTGCGGTTGCGTAACGAACACAGGAGCCGTGTAGCAGTTCCCCTCGCACGGGGTGCAGGCTCCAAAGGTGGTTCCTGCCACGGCAAGGTATCTTGCGGCGAGATAAAGCGGCACCTGAATGGTTCTGTTCCGGTAGCAAAGCGTAACGAGGTTGGTCGATTCGTCCGCAAGACTCGTGGTGGCAGCGAGGGCGAAGACCAAGGCCGCGCTGAATAGTCCGGCAAACGACGGTGTGGATCGGGACGCGGGTTTCATAGGGAGGTCAGGTGTTGATAGAAAATTGCTTTTGCGTCGGTTTCAATGTTGGCGATTCTGCGCCTTCGTCCGGCGTGCCGTCTAGCAGGTTATGCGGCTTTTTTTGGCGGCTGTGGCGAGGGCGCACCCGTCTGACCGGTCGCAGGCATCTCATCGCCAACACCGATCCGCACCGCGACAGCATCTTCACCATAAAGGGGGGCCTAGTCCAAATTTAATGCACCGGTGCTGCCAATTGATTGGTGCCGCTAGTTTGAATGGTGGCGTATGAAAGCCGGGCCGGATTTTTAGCCAGCGCATCCGCAGAATAAAATTTCAAAGCGTCCCCCAGCTTGCTCTGCGGGTAAACGACAGCGGCACGCAGCAGCAGCTCGGCCAGCAGTTCCGCGTCACGCGCGAACACATCTGTTGATTCCGAAAAAGGAGATCGAACGCTTTCGGGAGCTGACCCTTCCAAAATAAAACCGGTCAGAAACCACAGTGTCAGACATATAAGACAGTATTTGACATAGCGTCTTCTATAACCGACACTAAATCAATGAAACCGGTTGCCTCCATGCCGCTGCCCGCCGAACGCGCCCTCCGCAAGCTGGGCCGTGACCTCGCGCTGGCCCGGCGCAAGCGCGGCATTTCCATGGGCGACATGGCCGCGCGGCTTTTTGTCAGCCGCGATACGCTGTGGCGGCTGGAACGCGGCGACCCGACGGTTGCGCTCGGCACTTTGGTGACCGCCACCTTCATCCTTAATTTGCATGACCGTCTGGCCAGCCTGGCCGCGCCCGCCAGCGACGCGCTCGGCCTTGGTTTGGATGAGCGTCGCCTACCGCAACGTATTCACCGCATCAAACTATGAGCTTGGAAGTCCATATTGACTGGCAGGGTGAAACCCATTTGGTGGGACGACTGCACGCCCCTGATCGCGGTTCGTCCGCCGCGTTTGAGTATGCCTCCGAATGGCTTCTGCGTAATGACGCCTTCGCCATTGATCCAACGTCGTTGCCCTTGCAACGCGGCGCGCATCACGGAGCGGCCCTGTTCGGTGCGCTGCAAGATTGCGGGCCTGACCGTTGGGGCCGCGTTTTGATTGAGCGGGCCGTCCGTAAAAAAGTTCTCCCGCAAAAACCATATCGTGATATTGATTATGTGCTGGCGCTCGATGATGCCTCGCGGATCGGTGCGCTGCGCTTCCGGTCCGATGCCACCAGTCCGTTTCTCGCGGCGACCAGCGGAAAGCTACCGCCACTGGTGAGGCTCAGTGCGCTCCTCCACGCCACGAACGCAGTTCACAGCGAGACGGAAACCGCCCAGGATTTGCGCTTCCTGCTTGGCGCAGGATCGCCACTCGGCGGTGCCCGGCCCAAAGCAGCCGTCGCCTTGGCTGACGACCGGCTGGCCATCGCAAAATTTCCCAAGCCCGACGACATCCGCGACATCGCGGCGGGCGAAATTCTTGCCCTCACGCTGGCGGAGCAGGCCGGCATCCAAGTCGCGGAACATCGGCTCGTGTCAGCGGGCAGTCAGAGCGTCGCCGTCATCACCCGCTTTGATCGGACGGGAAAAATCCGCATCCCGTTTATTTCTGCGGCCAGCTTGTTGGGGCTGTCCCAAGGTGAACTTGGCGCTTACACCATGCTGGCGGATGGCATCCGCCAATTCGGCAATGACGTTGCCGGCGATCTCCGCGAGTTGTGGCGTCGGCTCGTCTTCTCGCTGCTTGCCAGCAACTATGACGACCATCTGCGCAATCATGGTTTTCTCATGCACCAACCCGGACGCTGGTCGCTTTCGCCGGCCTATGACTTGAACCCGGTGCCGGAAGTGGATCGTGCCCGCGTCACCAAGACCGCCATCACGGAGAGTCAGGAGGAACCGACCATCAGCGGGGCGCTGGCAGCCGCCACCCGTTTTGGACTCAAGACCGCCGACTCAAAAAAAATTCTTCGGAAAGTGTTCACCGCCGTCTCGGGCTGGCACCAGACCGGACGAAAACTGCGACACAAAGCCGCCACCCTCGAAGCCTACGCCAGTGCGTTTGAAAATCCGCTCATTGAAGAAGCTAGACGGCTGGTTGGTAAATAGCAGGTGTTGCTCCGA
>JAYVCM010000284.1:0-4194 GCA_043749955.1 Limisphaerales bacterium
CATCCAGTTCGGCGTCAGCCCGGAGAATGGCCGCATGGTCATCATCGAGATGAACCCGCGCGTCAGCCGCAGCTCCGCGCTCGCGTCCAAGGCCACCGGATTTCCCATCGCGAAAATCGCCGCCAAACTCGCCGTCGGCTACCTGCTCGACGAACTCAAGAACGACATCACACGCGAAACCCCCGCCAGCTTCGAGCCGAGTATTGATTACGTCGTGACCAAAATCCCCCGGTTCGCGTTTGAAAAATTTCCCCAGGCCGATCCAACCCTGACGACTCAAATGAAATCCGTCGGAGAGGCCATGGCCATCGGGCGAACCTTCAAAGAATCCCTCCAGAAATGCCTCCGCTCCCTCGAAATCGGCCGCAGCGGACTCGGCGGCGACGGCAAGCCGTGGCGGATTGGAACAGAAGTTTACGGCGACCGCGACATCCTTCCCCGCGACGTGATTTCCCGCAAACTCTCCGTCCCAAACGCCGAGCGAATCTTTTTCATCCGCCACGCGCTGCGGGCCGGATTCACGATTGAAGAAATCTTCGGTCTGACCAAGATCGACCGTTGGTTCTTAGTGCAGATCAAAGAGATTGTGGATTTCGAGGAAGAACTTGCGTCAGCGAAGGATTGCTGAGAAGGCGCTTGGCGCTTTCCGATATGAACGCACAAATCAGAGAATTCTACCGCGAACTTGATTTAGAACCCGGTGCTGACTTGGCTTCGGTTCGCCAATCCTATCGTCAATTGGTTAAAGTTTGGCATCCCGACCGCTTTGGTAACGACCAAAAGCTTCAAGCCGTTGCCAACGACAAGCTCAAGCGAATCAATTCCGCCTATGAAACGCTCGTCGCCCTTTTGGAAAGTGGAGGCAAGGCTCAACCCTCATCACCACCGAAGGCTGAAGAACCACCGAAAGCTACAAAGGCAACACCTGCATCGGAGATTTATCGTGCGGGACTAGACCGATACTACGCACGAGATTACAAGAGCGCAGCAAACTTATTCTTACAGGCGGCCGAGATGGGTGATGCCAAGGCTCAATATGCTTATGGCTTTATTCGCTATCAGCATGGTCATGGTCATTACGGAATTCTCAACGCGAACAAACACTTCGGTATAGTTTTGCGTTGGTGGACAAAAGCCGCGGAACAGGGGCATGTAAATGCTCAGTTCATGGTCGGCACATTTCATCAACTTGGCTTCAATACGTCGTATGATGAAGCGGAGGCTAGGAAGTGGTTTGAGCGCGCTGCCGCCAAAGGTCATTCGGGGGCAAAGGAGTGGTTGAACAAAAGCATTTTGAGAAAACTTCACGCCGTCCCACTCTTGAAGTGGGTTCTTGAGCCTCCTCCTGGAGCACCGCCGCCAACATAAACTTATGCCACCATCATCCTCAACATTGACTTGGATTCAAGTTGCCGACGACGCCATCAAGATTGGGCTTGGCGCGCTTATCGGCGGCGTGTTCGCATGGATCGTCGCTTGGCACAACAACAAGAGCGCGATCAAAAAATTAGAGTTTGAAAGAAGGACAAGAATTCTATCGGAAGTGGCACAAGTCTTTGAAGATTATTTCCAAGCCTTTTTCAAATTTGGCAGTCACCTCTGCTTTTTAGAAGAAGCGTCGAAAAAAGAAATGAAAAGCGGTCAGTCGCAAGCGCTATTTAACGCTATGCTCCAGAGCGAACTTAACAAAGCTCACAGCCTTCAAGTTCAGATGGCGCAGAAACCACCTGAAACCATCAAGGCTCAATCGCAAATACTCTTGCTCGGTGAACAGGCTTGCCTTGAAAAGGCGCAGTTCATGATGAAGGTAATAATGGACGCCGACTCGTCATATAAATTTGATGGGAAAACTTTTGATGTATCGCGATATGAGGAAACTGGCAAAACCGTGCGTGATTCTCGCGAGGCATTTTACAAGGAAATGCAAAAGGCGTTTAAGCACTATTGATTGAGACCACACCTCTTCTCCAGCGCCGTGGGCTACCTGCTCGACGAACTCAAGAACGACATCACGCGCGAAACTCCCGCGAGCTTCGAGCCGAGCATTGATTACGTTGTCACCAAGATTCCGCGCTTTGCCTTCGAGAAATTCCCGCAAGCCGACCCCACGCTCACCACGCAGATGAAAAGCGTGGGCGAAGCGATGGCCATCGGGCGCACGTTCAAGGAAAGCCTGCAAAAATGCCTGCGATCGCTGGAGATCGGCAGCTCAGAGTTTTAACGCAAAGACGCAAAGGCGCAGAGACGCAAGTCCCGGAATGTTTTCTTTGCGACTTCGCGCCTTTGCGTCTTTGCGTTGAATCCGACCCGCCTGCCGCCCGCAAGAAGATGGTTTCAAACGCACGGCTCATGTGCTACAAAACATTCATGCGCAAGCTTGATTCAGTCGCCGGCAAAATTCACCAGACCGATGCGCGGTCGTTCATGCGCGAACTGCCCGAAGCGTCGGTTGACCTCATCGTCTGCGACGGGCCTTACGCGGTCACGACACACAAGTGGGACAACGTGGCGGACATCCAGCATTTCAATCTCGAACTGCTGAAATCTTTTTCCCGGCTGCTCAAATCCGGCGGCGCGGCTTACTTGTTCGGCAAGCCGGACTGCATTGATTTCATTGATTACCGGGCGTTTCTCGCGTTGCAGTCAAAAATTGTCTGGTATCAGCCCAGCCGGCTCGCGCAGGGGCGCATTTCCTACACGAACAATTACGACGTGATTTGTTACTTCACCAAGGGCAAGGCGAAGACGTTCAATCTCGATGACATTCGCGTGCCGCAGCTAGTGGAATTGGAACACCGCCTGCGCTGCGAGCGCGTGCCGTCCGTGCGCAATGGCAAGTTCGGCAAGACAGTTTTTCATCCCGACGGCAAGAATCCCGGCAACGTGTGGGGCGACATCAAGCAACTCACCTACAAGTCGAAGGAACTGGTCAGCCGCGAACTGTTGAACACGATTCAGAAGCCGGAGAAGCTAATGGAACGGCTCATCAAGGCCAGTTCAAATCCGGGCGATTTGGTGTTCGATCCGTTCTGCGGTTCGGGAACTGTGCCGGTGGTTTGCCAGCGGCTTGGCCGTCAGTTTGTCGCCTGCGAAATCAATGCGGACTATTGCCGGATTGCGGAGGAACGGATGGTCAAATCAGCAAATGGCGACGGCGCGTTGAAGAACCTGTTTGAGTTTTCAACCGTCGGCAGGAACGGACACCCCGTTATTTCTCAAGCCTGCTTGGTGTGAACGACCTTCCCGTTCTGCTGCGCCCACTTGATGGTGAACCCGACGTGGGAGATTTCGTTCCGGCTCGCGTCCAATTGTCTTTCGGCTTCTCGGAGCATCACATCCACCGGCAGTTCGTAAATGATAACGACATCAAGCGGACTTGCTTCGTCAAAAACCGCGCAGTAAATGGCGGTGTTGCGTTTGATGCGGCTCAATGATTTGTCCCGTTTTTCCGCCGGAGACTTGAACATCCGATCCAGTTGAAATGTTCCGCCAACAAAGCATGAGAGATATTCGAATTGCCGAGATGGGTCTTTTGGATCGTAGGCATCGGGTTCATGTTTCGTTCGGTGAACTTCATGGCCGAGAATGTCCGCCACGACAAGTTCTTTGACGAGTCCAGGCTGGAGGATGTTCCTGAGTCCATTCAGAGAGGCAATTTCCTGCGCCTTGCGGATAAAGCTGATGATCTGGTGGATGTAATTCACTGTGGCGGTAGAGGCTATTTGTTTCGCCTTGGATTGTCGAGTTGGTGATTTTGTCGCCAAACTCGCCGTCGGCTACCTGCTCGACGAACTCAAGAACGACATCACGCGTGAAACCCCGCGAGCTTCGAGCCGAGCATTGATTACGTCGTCACCAAGATTCCGCGCTTTGCCTTCGAGAAATTCCCGCAAGCCGAGAAACCCGTTCACTCCGCAGGATAGCCGGGAAACCAATCCTGTTTGATCCGCTTTTTGGGAACGCCGATCTGTTGCAACATTTTCCCGATGGCTTCCACCATCGGTTCAGGGCCGGAGACGTAGAAGAGCGGCTTTTTCAGATCCGGAACAAGTTCTTTGATCGTCTGTTTGTCAATGCGCTGCGGACTGAAGAGGTAATGGATTTTTAAGTTCCGGTTTCGTTTGGCCATCGCCTCAAATTCTTTTTGATAGGCGGCAACCGTTTTGCGGTTCGCATAGATCAATTTGACGCGCA
>JAYVCM010000285.1:0-9799 GCA_043749955.1 Limisphaerales bacterium
AAGACGCAAAGCTGGGACAAAGAAATCTCAATCCGTTGGTGGGGTGCTGACACCCACCAACCAGTGCCGCCAATACCGGAATGGAAACGGATTCCATTCCTTTGCGGCTTTGCACCTTTGCGCCTTTGCGTTAAAAAGTCTTCTGCATCGTTCCGGTTAAGAACGATGTCCAGATGCACCCGCGGCAACTCGCGCCCTGCATGAATTATCGCCCCCAGCCCCCGCCGTCCAAATTTTCTTCGTGTCCATTCGGACCCATTCATGGTTTAATTCCCCCGCCCATGAACGAGTGGAACATCCAGTCCCGCGCCCACGCCTGCGAGGCGTGCGCCCAGCCCTTTGCCGACCAGCAGCCGTATCACACGCTGCTCCTGGACGAGACGCCGCTCCTGCGCCGCTCGGACATCTGCGAGCCGTGCTGGCAGAAGCAATCCGCCGCCGACAACCGCAGCCGCGCCGGCTTCATCTCGCACTGGCAGGGAATTTTTGAAACGCCGCCGCCGGTGGTGGACGCCATCCACAAGGACACCGCCGAGACCCTGCTGCGAAAGCTCGTCGAGCAGAATGATCCCCAGCACGCGCCCGCCGCCTACATCCTCGCGGTGATGCTCGAACGCAAACGCATCCTCAAGATCAAGGAACAGATCCGGCGCGACGGCCAGCGAATTTTTGTCTATGAGCAGCCGAAGACCGGCGACATCTTCACCATCACCGACCCGCATCTGCATCTCGACCAGTTGGAACAAGTGCAGCGCGACGTGGCCTCGCTGCTGGAACATGGGCTGAATCCGCCGGTGGCGTCAGCAGAAAATCAACCGGCTGCCGAACAAGTTGTCGCGGAGCCGGTGATTCAATCGTGAAAACATTCAACATTCAACATTCAACGCCGAACGCTCAAGGCGGCGGCGGTCGCCGGTTCGTTGGATGTTCGATGTTGAATGTTGAATGTTGAATGTTCCCCCGCTAATCCATGTCCGACCTCGCCGCCTTTCAAGTCCGCCTCGGCCACCGGTTCCGCGAGGAAAACCTGTTGCGTCTCGCGCTCACGCATCCGTCCATTGCGCACGAGGCCAATACGGCGACGGCGCACAACCAGCGGCTGGAATTTCTCGGCGACTCGGTGCTGGGCCTGGTGCTGACGCGCGAACTTTACGAAAAATTTCCCGAAGCCGACGAAGGTTCGCTCACGAAGTCGCGCGCGAAACTGGTGAACGCCACCTCGCTCGCCGGCCACGCCCGCGCGCTCGGCCTCGGCGCGCACCTGATCTTGAGCCGGGGCGAGGAGAACACCGGCGGCCGTGAACGGCCGTCCGGGCTGGCGGATGCGTTTGAGTCGCTGCTCGGCGCGATTTTTTTGGACGGCGGTTTTGACGCGGCGCGCGAATTTATTTTGCGCGAGTTCGCCGCCGATTTCAGCGCGCTGGCCGAACCGGCGGGCATTGACAATCCCAAGGGCGAACTTCAGGAACTATTGCAGGCCGGTTCGCCGGTCGCGCCGCAGTATCAATTTATTTCCGCGATCGGGCCGGACCACGCCCGCCATTTTGAATGTGCGGTGCTGCACCAGGGCGCGGAACTGGCGCGCGGCCAGGGCAAAAGCAAACGGGCCGCCGAAAGCGCCGCGGCGCTGGCGGCGTTGAAAAAATTGCGGGACGAATGACGGCAAATACCAAGCACCAATCCCGCAAGTCGGGACTCCAGAGAAGCACCAAGATTCAAACTCCAAACCGAACGCGCGTTCCTTGGTGTTGGAATTTGAAGTTGCTCTGGTGCTTGGAGTTTCGATCTTGGCTGGTGAGGGCTTCCAGCACGGCGCGATTTTACGCCGGGACGGGGAAGGAACAAACTGAAATTGAGGCAATGTTGCCTGCATAATTAGCAGGCCAGATTTTTGTCATCCACTAAATCAAGGCAAGACCAGTTTTCGAAAAAGGCAATTCAGCAGAAAGCAAACTACCTGCTTTGAAGACTTATTATCTTGCCGGTTTGTGTATCGATGTCTAAATAAACTTTGCCAATGTAAACGATGAGGCGACCATTTAAAAAATATGCCGACCGAATTTTCTGTTCGCGAGAAATTGGCATCATTCCAACTTCTTTAGTTTTAACATTTGATAGAATAAGGTTTCCATGTTTGTCTATTGGAAATCCGATGACCATGTTTTTAGACCAGACCACATTGCCATTTTTATCTTTTAGGGTGATTGTTTCCTGATCCGATGCAACGGCGACAAATGTCCCGTTCATTTCGTTGGTCGCGGCCAGAAAGCAACCTTCAGCGGAAACCCCTAAATTGGTCTTTTCTATTATTCCACCAAAATAAGGCAGTTCAGAGTTCGAAATGCTCTCATCTTTTGTTTTAGATTGAGTAAAATTATTTACCAATGGGGGGGGCGTTCTGAATGTTGAAGTCAGAACAGCAATCACCACGATAATAACAATTACAGAAATTAAGAATAAACGCGTGATTTTCATAGTTAAAATAGCTGCTCAACATCTTGAATAAATGAAGTGTCTTCTGGACAATAGTAATATGGATGTGAACAAAGAGTGTCATTATACGGCGGCGAATTAGTTCCCTTAGGATGAAGATCTTCAAGAATAGTATGCACCCAACTTAAATCACCTGCTTCACAGCATCCTATATAGTAAGCTTCTATCTTCTCGCCAGAAACCACGGCTGATCCACCAGGAAGAATAGCCGTCCCTTTATCAAAACCGCTGAGTGTAGCCACTATGACACCAACATCTCCTGGATAACCGCCATTATATTGGTTTGTCGTGGTTGTATGCCCGTTTGCGTCAATATCATATTCCCAATTTATGGAAGCTAGAACGGTATAATTCGTAGTTCCGGGATTGCATACCGCCTCTAATTTTCCTCTTACATGATTTGGCCAAAAACTACTGCTATCAGCGGACGTGTCGGAGAAGGTTATTTTTCTCGGTGCGCATTGTTTGTCTGCCCCGAGGTTGAAAAATGAATAGCAAGGCACGTTCACGTCTGGCGTGCAGTCTTCGTCGTCATGGTCTGGAAAAACAGCGTAAGCCACACCCTCATCGTTCAATTTCTTCCCGGCCATAAAAATTTGGGTCGGGAAAACATCCCAAGGATATAGTCCCCACGTCGTTTCTTCAGTTGCTCCTGCCGACAATACAAACAAATGTTTTTTGGTGCTTCCCGCCTTCCCGCCGGTGTGCAGCATCATGCATACCTCTGAGCTTTTATCCCCGCCCATGACCGTTCCGACTCCAGGACGGCTGTGCCAGCTTAATGCCCCGATTTCCTGTGCAATGGTGTAGGAGCCGCCATTGGTATAATAATCCAAAGAATAACCAGGATAGTTACTGACAATATGTTTTGCAATAATGGAGGTGCCATTTGTGGACAGAATTGAATCGGTTGTATTGGTTCCGATGACCGCATTATTAGTGTTCAGCAATTGAAAGACTTCGTTGATTACTCCACCCTTGCCACGGTTGAAACTTCCCATAACTGTTCGATGCGTTCCTTCATTAAGCACCGTGCCAGACACCATAAAATCGCTCCTTGCCCACCAAGCTGATTCCATGACGATTTCCGCCGATTTGTCTGGATTGGCAGATGAGCTGGTTGCGGCGCGGGCAGCATTGCCAACAAGCATCAAACCAAGAAGCATGAAAATGGATTTCATAATCAATTTCCCCCTCCATTGCCATAAGTGCCGTCGGGCTGTTGCTCATCCGGTGCATAGGCCGTCATGTCAAAACTCGCCGTGCCGCCTTCGTTGACCGGCACACTGTTTGCCAGCCAAGTGCCGTCTGAATGGACGGTTGCCTTGACGCCATTGACCCAGACGGCTTGCGTCGCGTCGCTGACATAGCCGTTGACATTGACCGTGGGCAGCCACAAATCACCGTCAGTGGAGGTCAAGGTTAAGGTTATGGTGCTTTGAACGACTGTGATATTCGTCACGCTCGAAAGCCCGGCGGAATTTTTCACGGTCAATGCCAGCCAGTTCGTTCCGGACGATAGCCGCAGGTTTTCTGCCCACAATTTTCCGTTCCGCTCAACCAGTCCATAGACGGTATTTGTGTTGCCGTTGGCATTGATGATTTGTGCGGTAACAATCGCAGTAGGATCATCCACCCAGCCGCGCACCGTGAAGTTGGTTCCACTCAACAAAAGACCGTTTTGCGGCCAAATCAACCGCACCACCGGATTGGTAGCGATGGCATAATTCAACGTGAAATTTAAATTCGTAATCGTAGTGTTGCCCGCTAGATCGGTCGCGTGAACTGTGACGGCGTTGCCCCCGTTCGTCAGATGAATGTCGTAGCACTGGAAATAATTCGTGGTGTAGGCAAAGAGGTTCGTGTCCAGGTAACGTCCGGCCAGTGATCCGTGTCGATTAGTGATAACGACAACACTATTGCTCAAATCAAAAGTCACCCGCAGCAAGGATTCCGTCGAGCAACCCTGCAATTGAACATAAGGGGTGGTCGTGGTGCTGCTGGTCGGACTGGTGATGATGACCGTTGGCGCGATGCGGTCCAGATAAACCTTGGTGCCAATCCACTCCGGCTCGGCATTGGTGGCGTAGCCTTTCAAACCAAACCAGACCTGATAAACACCGTCGGTGGTGCCGAGGTTCAGGTGGACGGTTCCATCATAATTCGACCAGACAGCGGTGCTGAAATTCTCGCTGTTCACCAGCACGGCCTCATGGCTCGGCACGCCATGCAACACGAGGAAGCTGCCGGTGGCATTGGTCGTGTTGAAATGCTGGTTGCCCAAATGTGCCGTGAAACTGATGGCGGTCGGATTGACATTGTTTTCGTAGTCATGCAACAGCGTGTTGCCATTCCCATCCACATTGGTGGCGGTCTGGTTCAGGTTGCCGAAATACTGCAACTCCCACGAGTCGGGCAGGCCGTCCCCATCACTGTCGCACCAGCGCGGCGACCAGTTGAAACTTCCGCCGGCGGCGACAATCGCCGTTCCCAATCCATCCAAATCCTGCCCCAATCCATCAAGGCAGCAATGATCCAGATTGACCGCCACACCGCCCAGGCCCACGTCCGGAACGTAATGCGCCAGTTCCCCGCAAAACTGGAAGGTCGAGCGGACGGCGTTCAAGTTATGAACGTCCAGCTCCACGTCCGTCTGGAATTCCACAGCGGTGCCGACATCGCCGAAGAACACATTGGTCAAGATCACGCCACCGGAAAATAGCACGATGCCTTCCGCGCTTTGGTTGAATGAACAGTTCTGAAACCGGTTTTCATCCTGGGAAAAAGTATAAACCCCCACGCCCGCGTAGTTGAAATAGAGGTTGTGCAAATCCGCCGGGTTATTCTCGATGTCCAGAAAGAGTGTGGTCAGGTTGGTAAGATTGGGCGACCCGCTGCTGATGCCGGTGATGGTTTCGCCCTGCCCATTGTCATCCACCGAGGTCAAGACCGCCATGCCGCTGGTCGGACAGTTGACCGTGCCGCCCGCGCCCAGGAAAACATTCCAGCCAAAAAACGTCGGGTCATTGGCGAACTTGATGACGGCGTTGGACTGGATAGTGAGAGTCTCATCCACCCAAAATCCGCCGCTGATAAAATAAGTCTGGCCACTGGCAAACGTGAAGGCGTTGGTCGAGTCTTCCAGCAGCTCATAATCCAAGACGTAGCCGGGTGCTTTGGGCATGACGCTGGCGAGTTTCATGGGCTCGGCGCGTTGCGCACCCGCAGGCGACGGCGGGAAGATCCGTTGTTTGGAAGCCAGCAGGTGCGGCGGACTGTGCGGACCTTTTGCCGACGCCTGCGACACGGGCAGCGCCTCCAGATTGTCCGCCACGGCTTGATAGTTGACCTGCTCGATCAAAAAAGTGCGGCCTTCAAATACAATCCAATCCTTGCCCGTGGGAACGCCGACGCGCCGCGACGGGTCGCTGCTCACGGGAAACGCCTTGCCGCGTTCAATCTTGACCGCGCCAAAATCCAGCTTCTCATCCGGCGGCGCACCGTCCGCCGTGGCGACGGGCGTTGCCACCGGGCTGGGCGGATTGAGGAACTCCGTATAGACTTCCAGCTTGGTAGTGGCGGGATCCAAGCCATAAGCCTCCGGTGCGGGCGGCTGCTCGCGCAGAATCACATCCTGTTCAAACCCAGCCTTCGTGTAGGTGTAGCGCACGTCCGCCCGCAAACCCGTGAAGGCGTTCGTGTAGATCACATGGTTGGGCGGATACAGCAAGCCGAATGAATCCTTAAGTTCGGCAATCAACACGGCTTGACCACTGGCCGTATCGTAAAAACCCAGTCCCACAATGTGACTGCGCAAATGTTTTCCGTCGCGCGCGGTCAGGTCAATCGCGGCCGGGGTGTTGAGGTTGGCGGAGAAATTGACCTTGTGCGGCCCGCGTTGGGCGGTCGCGCCGCCCGGCGCCACGACAATCTCGTCCCGTGATTCCAACCACTGGCCGTTCTTCAAGTAGTGCAGCCCGGTCGCCAGTTCGGTGATTTGGTGGACGCGGTTGGAGCCATGTTCCACGGTGGTCTTTTGAAGAACCTTGTAGTCCGCGCCACGCTCCGCCACGGCAAAGCCGGCGGGCTGCGCGTGGAGATTGAGCGTGGTGATGCTGGCGAGAACCAATGCCAAACCCCGGAGAACGTATGAACCTTTCATAGTTTTAATATCCCGCCCGTTTTGTTTTTCCCCGGAGAGTTTTCCCCGGAGAGTTTTCCCCGGAGAGTTAAAAAGTTCTACGCCTGCCTGTGCACGTTAGCAAGAGTTATAGCAAAGTATTTTCATAGGCGGATTGATTTGGAGAATGTGCGGTGCTGCACCAGGGCACCGAACTCGCGTGCGGCCGGGGCAAAAGCAAAAGAGCAGCCGAAAGCGACGAGGCGCGGACGGCGCTGAAAAAATTGCGGGACGCTGCGGAAACGAAAAGCTGAAGCCGCAGATGGGAAGGCGGCTCTGACCAAAAGCGGAAAGCGGGAAAGCGGAAACCGGCAGCGCCTCGTCACACCGGCGGCTGCGAAATTCCGAACACGATTTTGCAACAGGTGACCACGGGCGGCGCGCAAAGCTGGCAGGATGAAACCAGCGGAGAAGCGATAAACAAAACACGAACACGACAGGCTGGAAGCCTGTCCCACTATCTCTGGCAGTTCCAACCCAGCCTCCTTTTAGCCCGAAATCCGAAGGCCAAATTATTTACCATGGAGGACATGAAGGGCATGGAGAGAAAAACTTCATGGGCTTCATGAACTCGATGGTTAAAATTCGCCCCGCTTGGCGGGATTTCGGATCTCGGATTTCGAACCTCGGAGTTTGGGCCTAGACTGTGCCACAAGGCGCGTTTCTTTGGCTTGACGAATCTGGTGGCTGTGCCATTTTGCCACCCTGAAAGACTGACTTTCACCAATGGCTGCAAACAAATCAAGTTTTCTCGACAAAGTGCTCGGCCGTATTGGACGGCTGGACACGGAAGGATTGCAGACCGTCGTCCAGCGGCTCGCGCGCGAACGCAGTTTTTTGGAGACGCTGTTCAACACCATCGAGGACGGCGTGCTGGTGGCCGACGAACAAGGACGCATCATTTATTTCAACCAGGCGGTCACGCAGCTCATCGGTTTGCAACCGGACGGCGAGGGTCAATCCATCGGCGACATTTTGCCGGAAGTGGACTGGGAAAAAATTTCCAAGGCAGACAACGCGGGCGGCGAACACGTCACGCGGCTGGAATTTGAAGTGCATTATCCGCGTCCGCGTTTTCTCCGGCTCTACGCCGCGCCGCTGGATGGCGACAAAAAAGGCAGCTCCGGCGTGGCGCTGATTTTGCACGACGCGACGGAAGCGCGGCAGAAAACTTTTGAAGCCATCGAGAGCGAACGCGTCCAGGCGCTCACGCTTTTGGCCGCAAGCGTCGCGCACGAGATCGGCAATCCGCTCAACGCGCTGCACATCCATCTGCAACTGATGGAGCGCGAGGTGAAGAAGCTGAAACGTGATGCGTGCTTCGTGATGCGTGACAAAAAAAACGAATCACGCATCACGCATCACGCATCACCGGAAGAAATTTCCGAAAAACTGGAGCAGTATCTCGACGTGGCGAAGGGCGAGATCCACCGGCTGGATTACATCGTCACGCAATTTCTCGGCGCGATCCGCCCTGCGCCGTTGTCGTTGAAACTGGTTTCACTGAACGAGGTCGTGGAAAAAACGGTGGAGCTGCTGCGGCCGGAGATTGAAAACCGGGGCGTGACGGTGAAGACAAAATTGGCGCGCAACCTGACGGCGACGCCGGTGGACGCGACGCAATTGCAGCAGGTGCTGGTGAACCTCGTGAAGAACGCGTCGCAGACGATGACGACGGGCGGCACGCTGACCTTGCAGACGGGCGAGACCGGCGACGACGTGTGGGTGAGCGTGACCGACACGGGCGGCGGCATCGCGCAGGAGCAGATCAACCGCATCTTCGAGCCGTTTTACACGACCAAGAAAAAGGGCAGCGGCCTCGGCCTGATGATCGTGCAGCGGATTGTCCGCGCGCACAACGGCCGCATCGAACTGGAAAGCCATGTCGGTCGCGGCACGACGTTTCGCGTGTGGCTGCCGCTGCATGAGCGCAAACCGCGACTGCTCACAGAAGCAGCCGAAAAAAATTAACGCAAAGGCGCAAAGATGCAGAGACGCAAAGATACAAACAAAACCGGTCTGGTTGACAAATTTCAGCCCGTTCTTGCCTTGCGTCTTTGCATCTTTGCGCCTTTGCGTTAAAAATTATGGCAGAAAAACCGACTCTCCTGATTGTTGACGACGAGAAGACGACGCGCGAAGGCTTGCGCGCGGCGCTCGAGGAACGCTACGACGTTTATGTGGCCGAGGACGCCAAGGCCGCGATGAACCTGCTCGAGGGCGAAAATTTTGACGTGATGCTCACGGATTTCCGGCTGCCGAACGAGGACGGGATGAAATTAATTTCGCGCGCGAAGTCGCTGCCCAAGCCGCCGGTCTGCATTTTGATGACGGCCTACGGCTCGGAGGAACTCGCGGTGGACGCGATGAAACGCGGCGCGGATGATTACATCGCCAAGGGCCGGCTGCAGATTGATGAATTGGAAATGCGGATCGCCCGCTCGCTCAAGCAGCAAAACCTGGAGGTGGAAAATGTTTCGTTGCGGAAACAGCTCGAGGCCAAGTTCGGCCTGGAAAACATCGTGGGGCAGTCGGCGGCCATGCAGGAAATTTTCGACGTGGTGCAGCAGGTCGCGCCGACGCGCGCCACGGTTTTGATCAGCGGCGAAAGCGGCACGGGCAAGGAACTCATCGCGAAGGCGGTGCATCAGTTGAGTCCGCGCGCGAAGCAGCCGTTCGTGACCGTGCATTGCGCGGCGCTCGCGCCGACGCTGCTGGAGAGCGAACTGTTCGGCCACGAGCGCGGTTCGTTCACCGGCGCGCATGAGCGGCGCATCGGGCGGTTCGAGCAGGCGCAGGGCGGCACGCTTTTTCTGGACGAGATCGGCGAGATTGACGCGACCATCCAGGTGAAGCTGCTGCGTTTTCTGGGCGAACGGACGTTTGAACGCGTCGGGTCGAACAAGACGTTGACGGCGGACGTGCGGCTGATCGCGGCGACGAACAAAAACCTGGAGGCGCAGGTGAAGGCGGGCAAGTTCCGCGAAGATTTGTTTTTTCGTCTGCGGGTGGTGGAGATAGAATTGCCGCCGTTGCGGGAGCGCACCGGCGACATCCCGCTGCTGGCGCAGAATTTTTTGCGCGAGCTGGCCCGGGAGAACGGCAAGCCGGTGAACGATTTCACGG
>JAYVCM010000286.1:0-5440 GCA_043749955.1 Limisphaerales bacterium
GGATCTGCCGCTGGCGGACGTCACGCGACGGCGGCTGGTCCGCATCAACTCGGAGTTCAAGGCCAAAGCGGCAACGGCGGGCGTGAAGCTCGGCGAATACGAACAAAACATCGGGTTGAAATACGGCGGGCCGCGCAAGCCGTAATGCATGAACCTGAAATCCGAAATCCGAAGCCCGAACCATTTACCATGAAGGGCATGAAGGGCATGAAGGGCATGGAGAGAAAAACTTCATGGGTTTCATGGGCTTCATGGTTAATCGGATTTCGGATTTCAGTTGCGCCTTTGCGATAAATCAACTTTTTTTTGCATCATTCTTCCACTTGGTTCGACTTTGAGGGGGTGGTAAATTTCCCCATGTCACGATTGAAGCACATCGCGCTCCGAAAAGTTTTGCCCTTGCTGGCAGGCCTGGCGGTGCTGCTGGCTGCCGGGTTCTCCAGCCCGGGGGCCAGCCTGACACAATATGTGAATCCGTTTATCGGGACGGCGCCGGGCGGCGGCAACTTTGGGTTTGGCGGCAATTCGGGAGACGTCTTTCCGGGCGCGGCCTGTCCGCGCGGGCTGTTTCAGTTCAGCCCGGACACGCCGGCCAATCTGCCGGGCGGATATCATTATCCCGACTCCACCATCAAGGGATTCAGTGTGCGGCATTTTAGCGGGCGCGGCATATCGTGCTATCAGGATTTTGCCTTCATGCCGCTGCTGGGGCCGCTGCCGGCGTCGCCGGTGAACAGCGGCACGACGTATCATGCGGGGTTTTCCCACACCAACGAGACGGCCGCGCCCGGCTACTATCGCGTGACATTGAACAACGGCATCCAGGTGGAATTGACCGCCACGCTGCGGACCGGCCTGGCGCGGTTCACGTTTCCGAACACCAATGCCGCCACGCTGCTGATCAACGCCAGTTCCAGCGTCGGCGGCACTGCGGCCAACAACACGGCGGTGTTCGTTGCCGGAAGCAACCAGGTCCAGGGCTACGCGACGGCGGCCATCGGCGGCGGCACGCAGCTCTACACGATTTATTTTGCGGCGCAGTTTGACCGGGCGTTCGCCAGCTTTGGAACCTGGAACGGCGGCGCGCTGACGGCCGGATCCTTTTTGAGCACGGGGTCGCAAGTGGGCGCCTGCGTGACCTTCGACGCGACGACCAATCCCGTGGTCCAGGCGAAGATGGGCATCTCCTTCGTGAGCGTCGGCAACGCCCTGGCCAACCTCAATGCGGAAAATCCGGACTGGGATTTCGCGGCCGTTCAAAGCGCCGCCGACACGGCGTGGAACAACCTGCTGAACAAAATTGTCATCAGCGGCGGCCCCACCAATCTGCTCCAGACGTTTTACACGGCCTTGTATCACTGCGGCTTTCACCCGAATGTTTTCAATGATGCGAACGGCCAGTATCGCGGCATGGACGGCCAGGTCCACACGGTGGCGGCGGGCCGTTCGCATTATGAAAACATTCCGGGCTGGGACATTTACCGCTCGGCGTCCGCGCTCACGGCCTTGCTGTTTCCGGAGGAAGCCGCCGACATCGCGCAGTCGCTCGTGAACGACGCGCAACAGGGCGGCGGCGGGCTGCCGCGCTGGGAACAGGCGAATCGCAACTCCGCCGGCATGGTCGGCGATGGCCCCGTCATCATCCTGTCCACGACCTACGCCCTGGGGGCGACGAATTTTGACACGGCCGCCGCGCTCGCCGCCATGAATCGGAACGCCGGCACCAATGGCACGCTCTCCGACGGCAACCTCGTGCGCGCCGGACTCAACAACTATATCCAGTTGGGCCACGTGCCCGGGCTGGCGGCCGTGACCTTGGAATATTGCAGCGCCGACTTTGCGCTGGCCCAGTTTGCGCAGGCGCTGGGCGACACCAACAAATTCAACACCTACTCCGCCCGCGCCGGCAACTGGCGGAATTTGTATAACAGCGCCAATGGTCTGCTGCAGCCCCGGAACGCCGATGGTTCCTGGGTGTCCAGCGTGACCGCCACGACCCAGACGGGCTTTGTCGAAGGCAGCGCCGCGCAATATGTCTGGCAGGTGCCCTTCAACGTGCGCGGATTGTTTGACGCCATGGGCGGAAATTCCAATGCCGTTGCGCGCCTCGATAATTACTTCACCCGGTTGAACGAAGGGTCGGGCAGCCCGTATGCCTTCATGGGCAACGAACCGTGCGAGGGCGATCCGTGGAAATACAACTACGCCGGCGTGCCGTCAAAAACCCAGAACACAGTGCGCCGCATCCAGACGCAGCTTTTCAAAAACACGACGGGCGGGCTGCCCGGCAACGACGACGCCGGCTCCTTGTCCTCGTGGTATGTTTTTTCCGCGCTGGGATTTTATCCGCTGGTTCCGGGCGTCGGCGGCTTTGTGATCGGCAGCCCGCTGTTCACCAACGCCACCATCCAGCTCGCCAACGGCCAGCAGATCATCATCCAGGGCGACAACGCCTCCATGTCCAACAGCTACGTGCAAAGCCTGACGATCAACGGCACCAACACGGGCCAGCTCTGGCTGCCCTTTGAAACCATCCGCCACGGGGCGGAACTTGTTTTCACTTTGAGCAACAGTCCGTCCACCTGGGGAACCGGGGCGTCCAATGCCCCGCCGTCCTTTGAAAGCTGCGCGGTGAACCTTCCGCTCATCCCGGCTTCGGTTCTTTTTTACGAGGCGGAATCGCTGGCCGTCGCCGACATCACTCCCGGTTTCACCAACCGCCTCATCAGCAACAGCAGTTTTTCCGGCGGCTACGGAACCATCCTGGATGCGACCAACGTGGACAATTACATCACCTACCTCGTGGCGAATGTGCCGGCGGCCGACTACAACGTGCGCGTCGGCGTCAAGAAGTTGAACACGCGAGGCACCTGGCAGCTCGCCGTCGGGAACGCGGTTGACTTCACCAACACACTGGTCAATGTCGGCGCGCCGCAGGATGAATACGCCCCCGCCGAAACCTACACCGAGCAGGATCTCGGAACTTGGACCTGCCCCATCGCCGGCGACAAATGGTTTCAGTTCAAGCTCGTTGGAAAAAACCCCGGCAGCACCGGTTATCTGGCAGCCTTCGACTACCTCCGGCTGATGGCCAGCCCACGGGTGCTGCTGGGCGCAACCCCGTCGCCGGACCGGACGCAACTGGTGTTCGCCTGGCCCGGCTGGGCGGCCGGTTCACAATTGTATTCCACGCTCGAACTCACGCCGCCGGGCCAATGGTCGATCGTGACCAATTGCCCGGCCCTCACCAACGGGATGTTTTTTCTGGCCCTGCCCGTCACCAACGCCGCGCACCAGTTTTTCCGGCTGCAAATGCCGTAAAGTTGCGTAGCGTCGGGCATCCCTGCCTGACGCAGAGGGCGGCATCCTGCCGCCCGGAATGGACGTGAAACATTTTACGACTCCCGAAAGTTCAAAGGGTTTGGCTGTGGACGTGAATTTTTTTCCGCCGGGCAGGATGCCCGGCTCCACGGCAGGCAAAGATGCCTGCCGCTACATTGGTAAACGCCGCCGCATTTGGGATCCGACCCGCCGGCCTCAGCGCGCCGAAAGTTTCAGCGCGATTTCTTTCTCGAGCTGATGGACGAGTTCAAGGTCCGACAAGCCCCACTTGGTGCGCGCCTGCACGTCCACCTGCGACGTCCGGGGATCAATGGACGCCACGCGGACCCAGACCTTGCAGTCTTTGACCTTGCCCATGAGCGAGCGGACGTTGTTGGTGTTGTCGTGCGGAATATACTCGGTGAGCATCACGCCGTTGTCGTCAATGACCTGCTTGGAGGCCTGATAAACCTGGTCCACCGTGCGGTTGTAACGGCCGGCCACGGAATCCTTGCTCCAGGAAGCGGCAAACGCGTTGTTGTCCGTGACGGTGCTGACGCAGCCGGCGGTGATGAGGGCGGCGCCGGCGAGAATGATAAAAATTTTATTTTTCATGGCGCTTATGCAACCGCGAAACGTCCGGCGCGTCAAGTGTTGAATTCCGATTTTGGAATCCAGTTTATGTCATGGAGCTGATACCATTTGCCAATGACACTCGGCACATTGGCCGGCTGGTAGGGCGGCGCTGCCGCGCCGCCTTCCTCGCACCGGCTGCGATTCACGCCAGCGTCGCGGCAGCGACGCCCTACCAGCCCCGATGGTTTTTGAGAACTGGTATTACCGGGCGGGTTTGAAGGTGCGCACATACGCCGCCAGCGACTCAATCTGCGCGGCGGATAATTTTTTCTCGAAGGCGGGCATCGCCTTGGGGCCGGTTTGGATGGCGCGGATTATTTTTTCATCCGAAGCCTGCCATTGGGCGTCGGTGAAATTCCGCGCGCGCACGAGCCGGCCATGAAATGTCTTCGCCCGGCCGTCCTCGCCGTGGCAGGTGGCGCAGTTTTCCGCGAACAATCCCGGAGCGTCCACCTGGTCCTTCGGCCAGGCCGCCTGTTGTTTGGCCAGCGTGTTGGTCGCGGCGCAGCCGGCACCCAGCCAGGCCAGTCCTGACGCGACTATCAAAGATACGGCGATTTTATTTTTCATATTCGATTCCTCCAGCGAGACGAGACCGTGTTGATGTTCAACTTTTTTTAATCTTTCACCGGTCAGATTGCAAGTGCGTTGTTGCGGCGGTAATGGCCAGAAATGAGCATCGTATTTTAATGAGCAAAACGTCATGCTCGCCGTCAAACATTCCGTGAAAACAATTCTGCGACCGGAAACATGGCGGTGGGGCGCGCTCTTGCTGATTGGTGCTGCGCTTTGTGCCGGCAGGTCAGTCGCCGTGACATCGCCGGACCAACCCATCATCACGTCGCTTTCCGTCGTGGGCAGCAATCTGGTCTTCAACGCAACTTTTCCGCCCGGCGTGGAGCACGCGATTTTGGAGATCCGTCCGGTGCTCGCCGACTCGTGGCAGCAGGCCGCGTTGCTGGAAATTTCCGCCGCTGGCGGGAATGTTGAATTCTCCATTCCCAAGCCGGTGCTTGAAACCGCCTTCTTCCGGCTGAACATCACCCTTCGCGCGACGACCAATGCCCAGCTTTCCGCCGAGTTGCAATATGTCACCATCGCGCCGCTGGGGCCGGACGGCACGAACGGAACGGACGCCGTGTTCCATTTCAAAGGCGTCGTGGACGGCTCGGACCGGATTCTGGTCAACCGCGAGGGCGCGTTATGGGAGCACGTCAACTGGGGCTGGCCGGACGGCGCGGTCGCCGTCAATGACGCGCAATGGAATCCCCGCGAAAAAAATTATCTGACCACCACCGGCGCCGTCGCGTTCCTGCCGGAAAAGTTTTCGCTGGCGGACGCCAGCCTGGAGATCATCGAAGGACGCGACGTGCTCGCCCTAGAACGGACAAATTCGGGCTTGGTCGTTTACCTCAACGACACACCGCCGGGCGCGGCGCCGTATGAATTCAAAATCCATTTCCATCTGGCGGCCATGAAACCG
>JAYVCM010000287.1:0-16468 GCA_043749955.1 Limisphaerales bacterium
CGCAACGCGACGTAGAGATAGCCACCCGCTTCCGGATGATCGCGGTAATAGATCTGCATGTGTTTCCACTGGCTGTCGTTGAGTTCCTGGGGCGCGCCGCCGCCGCCGTGCATCGCGATGAACAAACCCCAGCCGTTGGCCGGACGAGTTCCCACGGTCTTCACGGTGTAAGGACTGACGTGCTCTTCAAAACGCGCTTTATGCTCGTCATAATTCTGATGCAGCTCTCCATGATTGGTCGCTGCGAGAAAAACTTCCCAGGCTGCGCGACGCGTGGCGGGTTCGTTGTTGCGGAGTAATTTTTCCAGCGAGGAAGAAAACTTCCAAGCAGTTTGGTGATCAGCGTCCGCATTGAAGAAATCTGTGAGCGCCGACTTGAGTATAGATTCGTCTTTCGGCGCAAGGGGTTTCGTTGCCGCTGGCGGAGCAAAACAAACCTGCTGAATGGCCGGTGCATCGGGAACACCGCTCATGAAGACGTTCAGCAAATCCTCGCCGTCGGCTCTGCTTGTGTAGAATTGGCGGCGCTTGTTCCCGGCCAGTTCGGATTCAACGATGAACGTGCGTTGCGCGGGAAGTTCGAAGAACAGATGATCGTTGCCGTCGGCGGTCGGGTCTTTGCTGCTGCCCTCGAAGCGCGCGGATGGATTCGCCGCCTCGGTCACGGTGACGCGCGCCACGACGCGCTCGCCGACCGGATGGTTGAACACCTGGATGTTGAGCCGCACCTTCGCGGTGTCCGACGGCTGCGCTTTGTTGGCGTAACGTTCCGTGACATTCACCGCGTTGACGTAATCAATCCTCGGCGCCCATTCGAGCGGGAAACTCAATCCGGTCTTTCGGAAACTGCTCGCGTAAATCGCGTGTTCGCGAATTTCCTTCACCGCCTGCGACGCGTTGTGAACGAACCAGCCGCGATCAAGCCCCTTCGGATCCGCCTCCGCCGCGCCGGCGAAATGCCAGTCGCCGTCCCAGATTTCAACCCACGTATGATTGCCGCTCTTGTTCATCCAAAGCGGCGTGCCGACCACGCGCGCCGGGACGCCGACGGAACGACACGCATCCACCAACAGAATGGACAAGCCCGTGCAAGTTGCGACCCCGGTGTCCATCGTCTCAAACGGCCCTTGATCCGCAGCGCGACGCTTCAGCGAATATTTTACGTTGAGTTGCCGGAAAAGTTTCTGGTTAATCAGTTGCGCGGCCTCGGCGGAAGTTTTGCAATCCTTGACCAGCGGCAGACAGAGATCGTGCAGCCGCTTGCGCCAGTTGTCGCGCTGTTCATTGACGCTCGCGTAAGGCAGCACGTCGTTCAGAAAAATATCTTCCGGAATCGTTTTCGCCCACGGCAACTGCCCGGCGACTTCGTAAGCGAGCGAAACATTTTCACGCAGGAAGCTGGCGGAGAGTGATTCCAAGTCCCGCTGCGGCATGTTCTCGATGAGGAACTTCATGCCGCTCCGCTGCTCGGCGGGCGTCTGCTCCAGCGCCACCACCAGCTCAGATTGATTCGTGCCCGCCTGCTTCAGGGTGGTTTCGATCGCGTCCGGCCACCAGCGCGCGGTGGCCGCTGGTTGCGCGTGGGCGGACTGAAAAAAAGCTGCGGACAGCCACAAGAGAAGAACGATCCCCGTCGGAGTATTTTTATTCATGGTTCTACAGATGCGGCTTCCCGTCACGAAAACTGGCACGGTTTGAAAACTTGCGCGGCTATCACGACCACATTTTAGGCGGACAACTTGATTTTTCGCCATACCTCCAATGAGGTATGTTCACAGTTGCCCGGACGGACACTGGCTTTGGTTTGCCGCTTGCGAGTTTTCAGGCGGGCAAACAAGTCGCTCACCTCTCAGTTTCTTGCCGCTTCTCATCAACACCCCCTTGCTGCGGAGTGTAATACCATTTCCCGGTGATCATCGGCATCCACGTCGGCGCGGCGGTAGTGGCACAGGCATCTTGCCTGTGTGGGCTGCGGCCGCAGCGGGGGCGGTCCGCCGCACGATCTTGGATGGGAGCCGACCCAGTTTCGTAACGACTCCAAAAATGCCTCGCCTGCCAAACCCCTGATGACAGATTTCACCCGCTTCGTCCACTTGCGCCAGCCACTTGAATCCGCCTTTTGTATTCAGGTCGTCAAACGGCCGCCAAACCGCAGGCAGATGTCAGCTGCGGAGTTTTTCCAACAAGATCAAAACCCAGATTTGCATTGTATTTACAGGGCTAAAATGAAGTTTAAAAATGGCGACCCTACCGGGAATCGAACCCGGGCTATCTCCGTGAAAGGGAGATGTCCTAACCGCTAGACCATAGGGTCGCAAAAGGGCGTGAAATATACCCAGCACCGCGCACTTGTCACGAAGATTCCCAGTTCATTTTTGGCGCGGCGCGCCTGACAAGTGAAAGTTGCGCGCAGGAAATTAATTTGCCCCCGAAGACGCCTTGGCCACCGGACGGCTCACGTTCTTCAACCGTTCGCGCACCATGTCGGCGCGCAACAGGTCGCGCTCCTCGGCGGTGAGTTTGTCCGAAAGCTGCTTCTGCAAGTGTGCCGGCTGCGTGATGAGAAAAAGTTCATCCACCAAGGTGCGCTCCGCGCCGGGGAACAGGCTCATGTCCACGCCCAGCTTCAGCAGCGAGAGCAGGTTCATCGTCTCCTTGGACGAGATGCTGTGCGCGTTCGCCAAAATGCCGTAGGCGCGGCCAATGTGGTTGAACACCACCTTCGTCTTTTTTTCCAGCAGCCGTTCGCGCGCGTTCTGCTCGTGCTCGATGATCTGCGCCAGCACTTTTTCCAGCCGCTCGACGATGACCGTTTCGCTTTCGCCCAGCGTCATCTGGTTCGAGACCTGGAAAATATTTCCGAGCGCTTCCGTGCCTTCGCCGTAAAGTCCGCGCACCGCGAGGCCGAGCTTGTTGACGGACTGGATGATGGGATTGATCTGCTCGTCCAGCACGCAGCCCGGCAGATGCAGCATCGCGCTCACGCGGATGCCCGTGCCGAGATTCGTCGGACACGCGGTCAGATAACCAAGTTCGTTGTCGAAGGCGAAATCCAATTTTTTCTCCAGCGCGGAATCAAAGGCGTCAATCGCGTTCCACGCTTGGCGCAGTTGCAGGCCGGGGCGCAACGCCTGCATCCGCAGATGATCTTCCTCGTTGATCATCACGCAGAACGATTCCTCGCGGTTCAGCACGATGCCGCTGCCGACGCTTTTTGCGGCGTGCTCGCGGCTGATGAGATGGCGCTCGACGAGAATCTGCTTGTCCAGCGCGCCGAGATTGTCCATCGCCTCGGAAAAGGAATCCGCCATCTCCGGCAGCGAACAGACCGCCGGCTGGATGGCTTCGAGAACTTTCACGCGCTCCGGTTTTTTCGCCCAGCCGGGAAAGGCGTGTTCGCGCAGGTTGCGCGCCAGCCGCACGCGGCTCGAAATGACGATGCGGTCGTGCGGCCCGCTCAACCGCGTGGTCGCCGCCGGCGAAATTAAAAATTGATGGAGGTCGTTCATTTATTTGTTTGTAGGAGACGACGTGAGGAGTCTCATTAATTAATTTGAGCCTCGTCACCCCGGCTGCTACGCAAATTGTTCACCGTGTCTTTGCAGGCGTGCCGCCCACAGTCTTGATTTCATCGCGCAACGTTGCCGCTGCCTCGTAATCTTCCTCGCCAATCGCCTTCGCCAGTTTTTTCTGGAGCGATTTCAGGCGATCCACCGTTTCGCGCGTCTGGCGCAATGCCTCCGGCGTCTTGCCGATGTGGCGCGTGCCTTTATGCATCGTCTTGAGCAGTCCCGACAATCCCTCGGCAAAAGTCTTGTAACATTCCGGGCAGCCGAGCCGGCCGGACTTCTTAAAATCCGCCTGGGAAAATCCGCAGCGAGGGCATTTCGTCTCGACGCCGCTGGTGGCGTGCTCCAGTTCCTGGGACGCGCCGAGGCCGAGCATCAAGTCCGCCATCGCGAAGCTTGTGGGGTCATTGACGCCCTTGGCCTTCGCGCATTCCTCGCACAGATCGAGCTTCTGCATCTTCTCGCCCACGATCTGGGTCAGATGCACCGTCGCCGGTTTTTCCTTGCACACGCAGCATTGCATAAAATTATTTTTGTTTCTTCGGCGGCAGTTCGCGGATGAACGCCCACGAAACCTCCGCCGTCTGGCCGTTGTTGTAATGCACAAAAAAACCGGACTGGCACCAATCTTCCAGTTCCACCCGTTCGACCTCGGCCTTGGCGGAAATTTTATTCGCCTTGCGGATCGTCGCGTGCGGCTCCAGAAAAGTCATTCCGTCCTCGAAATCCACTTCAAAGGCGTCTTCCCAGGCCAGATAACGAACGGCCGTCAAGTCAACCATCTTGGCGGTGCCGAACGGTTTTTTGAGGCTGGTCAAGGTTGGTGTCATAAACGGCCTTTGTGTTTTAATTCCACGATAATACTTATCAAATCTTTTGACGGTGTCCAGTTTTCCAAGGCTTCAAGCGTGTCCACATCCACACGACCGAGCTTTTTGCCCTTGTCAGTCTGCACATGAACATGTCGCGGCGCATGGTCGCCGATCCACCAAATCAAAATGTATCCGCCGCGCCGGATGCGTCCCATATATTTATTTCTTACGGTCTTTGTGTTCTGTGCGTTTTTTCGCGGCAAATAAAACTGCCTGCTTAATTAAATACCTTGTTGCCGCCCGAATTGCAAAAAAATAGCGGTCCCTGCAAAATTCAGTCCGCGAGAACAAGCCGCTTGACCGTTTTTTGGGCGATGGGCTATATTTGGCCCATGAAAGCCATCCGCGTCGCCAAGGCGAGGTTCAAATACAACATGAACCCGTTTGTCCAGCAGGCCAGGCACGGCAAGACCGTCATCGTCACGAACGGCGGACGCGATGAATTTGAAATCGTTCCCTGTGTCCCGATGGGCAGGCCGCCGAGGTTGAGCCATGCGCTCGACCCAAAAGCCTACAGGGGAATTGATCTGGATGAACCCGCATTTGAATCGTGGGAACCCAAGCCGTGAAAGCGCTGCTGGACAGCGGCGTCTGGTGGCGCTGGACGTTCGATCTTCCCTTAAAAAAACCGCTGGCGGATTTTTTAGAACAGGACGTGACCGAATGGTGGCTCTCCCCGCTTTCCATCAGTGAAATGCTTTACAAAATAACGCATAAAAACCTTCCCGCCCCCGTCCTTTCCGGCTGGAGACAGGAAATGTTGCGCGGCTTTCACATCGCGCCGTTGACGATGGAGGCCGGACGGCAGGCGGGCGAATGGAAATGGCGGCATGGCGACCCCATTGACCGCTGCCTCGCGGCCATCGCGCTGACCGAAGGGCTGACGCTCGTTCACACGGACAAAGTGTTGCGAGAATTGCCGGGCTTCCCGCAGTTGTATTTTCCGGCGTGAAATAATTATTCCGGCGGCGGGAAGACGGGCAAACCGCGAAAGACGCAAAATACGCGCACGGGATTTTTTCGTGGTTCGCGGTTCGCGGTTGGAAATGGGCGGCCACGGAAGATGCCGCTCCTGAAGGAGCTTGGATTTTTTGGGAACAAAACCACAAAGATGCCGCGCCGATGGCGCTAAAACGATGGCGTTGGCAAATTAGTTTTGCGCTGAAACAATTCTCGAACGTCTCGACGGTTCAAAACGTAAAACATCCAGCCGGCCAAAATCGCGCAGGCGGCAAACAAGGAGGGAATCACCGC
Organism: Limisphaerales bacterium; assembly: GCA_043749955.1. Classification (GTDB taxonomy): domain Bacteria; phylum Verrucomicrobiota; class Verrucomicrobiia; order Limisphaerales; family UBA11358; genus UBA11358. The sequence goes on from JAYVCM010000287.1 coordinate 5,696, forward strand.
CGGATTTTGCACAACAAAAGCGAACCCATTGTTTCCACCCATTAGAATCTGATGCGGGATAATATTGTCTGGTGCGAGAGAAACATAGACTCCCACCAACGCACCAACCATTCCTGCAAAAGCCACCACCAGCGAATAAATTCTGGCGCTCCGCCAAAGTTTCAACAGTCCAACACCAGCAATCATATTGAAAAGGCTGTAGCTGGGAACAAGTTCAAAGCCGTGGACTCGCACACAGTCCGCCACGATGCCGGACAATCCCGTCAAAAATAAAAGCACCGCAGCGGTTGTCAGTGAGATGGGTCTTTTCATATTTGGCTTGAGCGTTGTTTCCGATGCAGCGATGCAACGTTTTAAAGATTCACTCTATTTATAAATCGGCTCGCCGGAAACTTTCGTCAAGGCGTGGTATGCCTCGGTCAGCTTCCGCGTGAGCGCGCCGGGCTTGCCGCTGCCGATGACGCGGCCGTCAATCTTGATGACGGGCATGATCTCCGCGCCGGTGCCGGTCAGGAAACATTCGTCCGCGTTGAACAGGTCGTAGCGCGTCAGGTTCGGCTCGGAAACTTTCACGCCCAGGTCCCCGGCGAGTTCCATCACCGTGCCGCGCGTGATGCCGTAAAGCGCGCCCGCCGAATTCGGCGGCGTGAACAGCGCGCCGTTTTTGATGATGAACAGATTGTCCGCCGTGCATTCAGACACGAAACCTTCGGCGTTCAACATCACGGCCTCTTCCACGCCGGCATTGTTCGCCTCGATCTTCGCGAGGATGTTGTTCAGATAATTCAGCGACTTGATGGCAGGGTTGACCGCGCTGTGCAGGTTGCGCACGGTCGGCACGGTCACGATGTCCATGCCGCGAGCGTAAAGTTCCGCCGGATACACCTGGATTTTGCCGGCGATGATGATGACGGACGGCTTTTTGCAACTGCGCGGATTCAAGCCCAGCGTGCCGATGCCGCGCGTCACGATGAGGCGGATGTAGCAGTCGCGCAATTTGTTCGCACGGATGGTGGCGATGGTGGCCTGCATCATCGCGGCGTGCGACAAGGGAATTTCCAGCAGGATCGCCTTGGCGGAACAAAACAGCCGGTCAATGTGCTCCTTCAATTTGAACACGCGGCCGTTGTAGGCGCGGATGCCCTCGAACACGCCGTCGCCGTAAAGCAGGCCGTGGTCGAACACGGACACCTTGGCGTTCTGCTCGCTGCAAAATTTTCCATCAATAAAAATCTTCATGCAAATGGCGGGCAAATTACGCGAAAAAACCAGGTGAAGCAAACGTGAAGTTGGCGTTGCAGCGGTTCTTTTTGTCCGAAGTTCCGACCCGGCCTTCGCGGGACGGGCGTGGAACTGTCGAAAGACAAAACTGCAAACTGACCCGCCCACAAAAAATCCTGCCGCGCCGGAACGCTTCAATTCTAATCGCAGCGTGCAGAAATGAAACCCCGGCTCTACATCGAAACGACGATCCCGAGTTATCTCGTGGCGCGACCGAGCAAGCAACTGCGGCTGGCGGCGGATCAGGAGGCGACCAAAGAATGGTGGGAACTTCACCGGCACGAATATGAACTGTTCGTTTCCGAAATTGTTCTGGTGGAAGTCAGCCGGGGCAACGCCGAGTCCGCCGCCGCACGACTGGCGGCGTTGCGCGGCATGGTGGTTCTGGACGATTTGCCAGCGGCAAAAACTTTGACGAAACAACTGCTTGAGGAAGCCATCATTCCGCCGACGGCGGCGGAGGACGCGATTCACTTGGGGCTGGCTGCGGCTCATGGCATGGATTATCTTCTCACTTGGAATTGCAGGCATATCAACAATCCGATGCTGCGGCGAAGAATTGAACAGGCGTGCGCGGCCTGCGGGTTGGAATGTCCGGTGATTTGTTCACCGGCGGAACTGATGCGAGGCGAGCCATGAAGACGAACGAAATTTTGGAGGAGATTTACGCGGGACGCGAACAGCACGCCCGCGAATGTGGCTACGATGTTGATGTCATTTTCGCGCGTATGAACGAACACTTGAAAGAATTGAAGGCGCAGGGCTGGAAAGTGGTTTCGCCGCCGCCGCGTCAACCGCAGGAAACCGCCTACGCGCTCCGCGACCATCCGCGCAAAAAAGGGAAATAAAAAACTTTCGGATGCGGGTGGCGGAATCCATCGCTCGTCTTTCTCTGGTTTGAGTCCAGCCACTTCTTAGCCGGCTGATTTCCGTTGTCCTGCGGAACTTTTTTTAGTCTCGCTTGACGAATAAAATTATTTTTGCCGGCGGGCGTTGTTTTTTTCCTGTTGGCGTTGGACAAATCCGCCGATTCATAGCAGAATGTTTCAAGTATGAGCGATGAAACCATGAGCAATTTTACGCCGCGCGCGCAGCAGGTGCTCGCGCTGGCCCGCAAGGAAGCCGACCGCCTGAACCACAATTTTCTCGGCACGGAGCATCTGCTCCTCGGCCTGATCAAACTGGGGCAGGGCGTCGCCGTCAACGTCCTGCAGAAGATGGGCCTCGATCTCGAAACCGTCCGCATGGAAGTCGAGAAGCAGACGCCCAGCGGCCCGGACCAGAAGATGATCGGCAACATTCCCTACACGCCGCGCGTCAAAAAAGTCATCGCGCTGGCGCAAAAGGAGGCGAAAAATCTCAACCACACCTACGTCGGCACCGAGCATCTGCTCCTCGGCCTGCTCCGCGAGGGCGACGGCGTGGCCGCGAAAGTGTTGCGCGCGCTGGACGTGGACATCGAGCAATGCCGCCAGGAAATTTTGAAGGAGCTGGATCCAAACTTCGCCGCGCAAGGGGGCGAGGAACCGCAGCCGGGTGAACCGTCTGCGGAAAAACAAACGGCGGGCACTGCGGGCGATAAAAAAGGCGAGGTCAAAACGCCCGCGCTGAAGGCATTTGGCCGCGACCTCACGGAAATCGCGCGCAAGGGCGACATGGATCCGGTCATCGGTCGCAAGAACGAAATCGAGCGCGTCATCCAGATTCTCTGCCGCCGCACCAAGAACAATCCGGTTCTCCTTGGCGAAGCGGGCGTGGGCAAAACGGCCATCGTCGAAGGTCTCGCGCAGGAAATCGCGGGCGGCAACGTGCCGGAACTTTTGTTGAACAAACGCGTCATCACGCTCGACCTTGCGCTCATGGTTGCCGGCACTAAGTATCGCGGCCAGTTTGAGGAACGCATCAAGGCGGTCATGGACGAGATCCGCCGCGCGAAGAACATCATCCTCTTCATTGACGAATTGCACACCATCGTCGGCGCGGGTTCCGCCGAGGGCACGATGGACGCGAGCAACATCATCAAGCCCGCGCTGTCCCGCGGCGAGATGCAGTGCGTCGGCGCGACGACGTTGAACGAGTATCGCAAGTATATCGAGAAGGACGCCGCGCTCGAACGCCGTTTCCAGTCGGTGAAGGTCGAGGCGCCATCCATCGAGGACGCGATTGCGATTTTGAAAGGCCTGCGCCACAAATACGAGGAGCATCACAAGGCGGAATTCTCCGATGCAGCCGTCGAGGCTTCCGTGAAACTTTCCGACCGTTACATCACCGACCGATTTCTGCCGGACAAGGCGATTGATGTTTTGGACGAGGCCGGTTCCCGCGCGCGCATCAGCACGATGACGCGTCCGCCCGAAATCAAGGCGCAGGAGGCCGAGATCGAGGAGATCAAGGGCAAAAAAGAAAAAGCCATCAAGAACCAGGATTTTGAAGGCGCGGCCCGGATGCGCGACCAGGAAAAGCAGGCGAAGGATAAAATGGAAGCCTTGCTCAAGGAATGGCGCACCAAGGGCGACGAGAAACGCATCAAGGTCGGCGAAGAAGAAATTTTGCACGTCGTCTCGAAGTGGACGGGCATCCCGCTCCAGCGCATGGGGCAGGATGAAATGTCGCGCCTGCTCACCGTCGAAACCGAGATGGAAAAAGTCGTCGTCGGCCAGCGCGAGGCGGTTTCCGCATTGTGCAAGGCGCTGCGCCGTTCGCGCGCGGACTTGAAAGACCCGCGCCGTCCGATTGGAACTTTTCTGTTGCTCGGTCCGACCGGCGTTGGAAAAACTTTGCTGGCCAAGACGCTCGCGGAACAGATGTTTGGCGACACGAAATCACTCATCCAGCTCGACATGAGCGAATACATGGAGAAGTTCAACGTGTCGCGCCTCGTCGGTTCGCCGCCCGGCTATGTCGGCTACGAGGAAGGCGGACAGCTCACGGAAAAAGTCCGGCGCAACCAGTATTCCGTCGTGTTGTTCGACGAAATTGAAAAAGCGCATCCCGACGTGTGGAACCTGCTGCTGCAGATTTTGGAAGAAGGCAAGCTGACCGACAGCATGGGCCGCGTGGTGAATTTCCGCAACACGATCATCCTGATGACCTCGAACGTCGGCTCGGACACGCTGCGGAAATCGTCCACGCTCGGCTTCGCGCCGATCACCGACGAGAGCAGCTATGAGAAGGCCCGCGAACGGGTTTTGGAGGAGTCCAAAAAAACCTTCCGCCCGGAATTTTTGAACCGGCTCGACGACCTGATTGTGTTCCGCTCGTTCACGAAGCCCGACCTCATCCAGATTTTGAGCCTGGAAGTGGAGAAGGTTCTCGCCCGCTTGCGGAAGAAAAATCTCAAGCTGGAATTGGATGACAAGGCGAAGGATTTTCTCGTGGAGAAGGGCTACGACCCGCAATACGGCGCGCGTCCGATGCGCCGCGCGGTCGAGCGTTTCTTCGAGGACCCGCTCGCCGAGGAAATTCTCAAGGGTGCGCTGCACGAAGGCGAAATGATCCTGGTCACCGCCGACAAGGATAAATTGCTCTTCAATCAAAAGCCGGCGACCGAAGGCGTGGTGGCGGGTTGACTTGCGGCATAAAAATTATGAGCACGCGAGACTTGATTGAAAAAGAAGTGACGAGCCTGCCGGAGCCGTTGCAACGCGAGGTTTATGATTTCGCGCGTTTCCTGAATCATAAAAACGGGGACGATTCTTTCAACGGATTGCTCTTGAGCGAAACTGCGCTCGCCAGGGATTGGAACACGCCGGAGGAGGACGCAGCATGGGCAAGCCTCTAGTCGGCGAAGTGGTTGTCCTGCCTTTCCCGCAAACCAACTTGCAAGCCGGCAAGCGGCGTCCCGCTCTCGTCGTGGCCGACTTGAAAGGTGATGATTTGATCCTCTGCCAGATCACCAGCCAGTTCCGTTCAGATGGCTATTCCATTCCGTTGGCGCTTGCCGATTTTGAGCGCGGACGGCTCACCACGGAAAGTTTCATCCGTCCCAACCGCCTGTTCACCGTCGAGCAATCGGTGATTCTTTACGCGTTGGGCAAGTTGAAAGATTCAAAGCTGCAAGAAGTTTGCACCAAAATTCGCGGTTTGTTTGCGTGACGACCACGCAGTTTAGTTTCGCATTTCCATTTCCGCGCGGAATCTTTACGCTGTCGCGCAAATGAAAGGCATCATCCTCGCCGGCGGCGCCGGCTCGCGGTTATACCCGCTCACGCTGGTCGCGAGCAAGCAGCTCCAGCCGGTCTATGACAAGCCGATGGTTTATTATCCGCTCACGACACTCATCGAGGGCGGCATCCGCGAGCTGTGCCTGATCTCCACGCCGCACGATTTGCCGCGCTTTCAACAGTTGCTCGGCGACGGCTCGCGCTTCGGCCTGACGATTGACTATCGCGAGCAGGCGAAACCGGAAGGCATCGCGCAGGCGTTTCTCATCGCGGAAAGTTTCATCGGCCGGGACGCGGTGACGCTCATTCTCGGCGACAACATTTTCTACGGCGGCGATATTTTTCAGCGCGCGTTCGGCGAGTTCAAATCCGGCGCGACGATTTTTGGCTATCACGTCAACGACCCCGAACGTTACGGCGTGGTGGAGTTCGATGCGCAGGGCAAGGCCGTTTCCATCGAGGAAAAACCAAAATCTCCGAAAAGCAATTACGCCGTGCCGGGGCTTTACATTTACGACAACGAGGTCGTCACCATCACCAAAAACCTGAAGCCGTCGGCGCGCGGCGAACTGGAGATCACGGCGGTGAACGTCGAGTATCTGCGGCGCGGCGCGTTGCGGGTGCAGCGGCTGAATCGCGGCTTCGCGTGGCTGGACGCCGGCACGAGCAGCAGCCTGCACGACGCCAGCGCGTATGTGCAGACGATTGAAAAACGCGCGGGCATCAAGATCGGCTGTCCAGAAGAGACGTCGTTCCGGCAGGGCTTCGTCTCGCTGGCGCAGCTTGAAAAAATTGTCGGGGCGATGCCCAACTGCGAATACCGCGCGTATCTTGAAACCGAAGTCGTGGCGGAAGCGAAACGGCTCCAAAAATAAAACCACGCATGAAACCAAAGACAGGATTGATGGATGGCTGGATGACTGGATTGATGGATGACTGGATGGGTGGCTGGGTGATTGGATTTTTGGACTGGCGGACGGACGCGATTAATCCATCAATCCATTTATCCACCAATCCATTTTGCCTTTGTCCATCCGTGGTTTAAAAATTATGATCTTACTTCTCGGCGGCACAGGCTACATCGGCGAAGCGTTTGCAAAGGAATTGCAGCGGCGCAATACGGATTTCATCACGCTTTCGCGGAAGCAGGTGGATTACTCGCGGTTCGATCTGCTGCTGGAATTTCTACGCGCCAAGAAGCCGGCGTTCGTCGTCAACGCCGCCGGCTACACCGGCAAGCCGAACGTGGACGCGTGCGAACTCGACAAGGCCGGCACGCTGGCGGGCAACACGCTGCTGCCGCAGACCATCGCGCACGCCTGCGCGGCGGCGGGCATTCCGTGGGGCCATGTTTCCAGCGGCTGCATTTTCAGCGGGGCGAAAGTCGTTGAAGGCGGACGGACGCGCACCGAAAAAGATTTCACCAAACCGGAACTGCGCGAACTCGTCGCCAAAAATCCCGGCGCCATCCACGGCTTCAACGAGACGGACGTGCCGAACTTTTCCTTCCGCGATGGCCCGTGCAGTTTTTACAGCGGCACCAAGGCGCTGGGCGAGGAAGCCATGATGGGCATTGGACAAAGTTACATCTGGCGGCTGCGGATTCCGTTTGATGAGTTCGACAATGCACGGAATTATCTGAGCAAGGTGCAGCGTTACTCGAAGGTCTATGACAACGTGAATTCCATTTCGCACCGCGCGGATTTTGTGAAGGCGTGCCTCGACACCTGGGAGCTGCGCGCGCCGTTCGGCATTTACAACGTGACGAATCCAGGCTTCGTCACCACGCGTCACGTCGTGGAACAGATCGAGAAAATTCTGAAGCCCGCGCGCAAGTTTGAGTTCTGGAAAAGCGACGCGGAGTTTTACCAGGTCGCCGCCAAGACGCCGCGCTCGAACTGCGTGATGGATGCGACCAAGCTGCTGGCCGTGGGCGTAAAAATTCGCGGCGTGGAGGAGGCGCTGGAAGACTCGCTGAAAAACTGGAAGGCGGAGAATTGAACAACAAAGTCGCGAAGACGCAAAGGAAGACAAAATGAATCAAATTATCATTCCGCCGGAGATCGAGCTGCTGGCAACTTTGGCCGTGGATGCCGCATTCGCTGTTCATACCGAGCTTGGGCCGGGCTTGCTCGAAAGCGCGTATCAGGCATGTTTCGTTCATGAACTTGGTCTGCGCGGGGTGGCATATCAGAAGGAACTGCCCATTCCGCTCAACTACAAAGGCGTCCTCATTGAAGTCGGTTTTCGTGCTGATGTCATCATTGCGCGGAAACTTTTAATCGAGTTGAAGGCGGTCGAACAGTTGCTGCCCATTCACAAAGCACAAGTCATCACCTATCTCAAATTGACCCGTCTGCCTTTGGGATTGCTCATCAACTTCAACGAAGTCCTGATCAAGCACGGCATCCAGCGCGTTTTGAATCTCAACAAATCTTAGCGTCTTTGCGTCTTTGTTGTTCAATTTCAACTTATGAATCTACTCATTACCGGCGGCGCGGGCTTCATCGGCTCCAACTTGATCCATCACGTCATTGACGACGCGAAGGTGGCGAAGCTCGTCAATCTCGACTGCCTGACCTATGCCGGACGGCTGGAAAATCTGGAGAAGGTTTCCAAGCATCCCAAATACATTTTTGAGAAAGTGGATTTGCGCGACAAGGCGGCGACGTTGCGCGTCGTCGAGCAGCACCAGATCACGCACGTCATGCACCTCGCGGCGGAATCGCATGTGGACCGTTCCATCACCGGGCCGGGCGATTTCATCACCACGAACATCCTCGGCACATTCAACCTGCTCGAAGCCTGCCGCGCCTGCTGGCCCGCCGACGCATCACGCATCACGCATCACGCATCACGTTTTCGTTTCCACCACGTCTCCACGGATGAAGTCTATGGCTCGCTCGGCGCGACCGGACTGTTCACCGAGGCCACGCCTTACGCGCCGAACTCGCCGTATTCATCGAGCAAGGCGTCGTCGGATTTTCTGGTGCGCGCGTATCATCACACTTACGGCCTGCCGACGGTCATCACGAACTGCTCGAACAATTACGGCCCGTTTCAATTTCCCGAAAAGCTGATCCCCGTTGTCATCCAGAGCATCCTCGCGCGCAAGAATGTTCCCGTCTATGGCGACGGCATGAACGTGCGCGACTGGCTTTACGTCCGCGACCACGCGGAGGCGCTGTGGACGGTGTTGCAAAACGGAAAACTCGGCGAGACCTACAACATCGGCGGCCACAACGAATGGGCGAACATCCACATCGTGCAGCTCATCTGCGACACGATTGACGAATTCGCGCCGCAGCTCGGCGGCGATTCGCGCAAACTGATTTCGTTCGTGAAAGACCGTCCCGGCCACGACCGCCGCTATGCGATTGACGCCACGAAAATTCAAAAGGAACTCGGCTGGACGCCCGCGCACAAATTTGAAGACGGCATCCGCGAGACGATCCGCTGGTATCTCGACAACCAGGAGTGGGTGAAATCCGTCCTGAAGAAATAATTACTGAACGCTTTCACCAACTGTGCCATCCAACCATCATCTGAATATGCACCGCGTAAATTTTTTCCTGCTGCTCGCGCTGCTGGTTTGCGCCCCGGTCTTCGCGCGAGCGGCGCAGACCAATTCCCTTTCCTGGAACGCGGCGGCGGATCGCGTGAGCGCCGACGTCCACAAGGAACCGCTGTTCCCGCTGCTCGAAGACATCGCGCACCAGACCGGCTGGCATATTTTTGTGGAGCCGGAGGCGGCGCGGACGGTGGACGTGAAATTTTCCAGCCTGCCCACGGGCGAGGCGTTGAAAAAACTTCTCGGCGATCTGAATTTTGCCTTTGTGCCGCAGACCAACGCGGCGCCGCAGCTCTACGTTTTCATCACCCAGCAGGGCCGGGCGACGCGGCCCATCCTCGCCGCCAGGCCCGCGCCGCCGAAGCACACGGCGAACGAACTGCTCGTAAAGCTCAAGCCCGGCGCGGACATTGACGCCCTCGCCAAATCGCTCGGCGCAAAAGTCACCGGACGCGACGACAAGCTGGGAATTTACCGGCTGCAATTTGAGGATGCCGCCGCGACGGCGGCCGCGCTCGCCAGTTTGAAATCCAACAGCGACGTGGCGGCGGTGGATTACAATTACATCTACGACCAGCCGGTTGCGCCACGGCAGATCGCGGGCAGCCCGCCGGCCGGGCCGGTGGCGCTCACGTTGAATCCGGCCAAGGACGGCGACCCGTGCAATCCCATCGTTGGTTTGATTGACACCTCCATGCAGTCGCTCGGCGGCCAGCTTGACCAGTTCGTCATGAAACCCATTTCTGTCGCGGGCGATGCGGCGGTGAACGCGACCGGCCCGACGCACGGCACGGCGATGGCGGAAACAATCTTGCGCGCGATTTCGCAGGTGTCGGGCGGCGGCAGTTCGGTGAAAATTTTGCCGGTGGATGTTTATGGCGCGAACGAGACCGCGACCAGTTGGAGCGTGGCGCTCGGCGTGCAGGCCGCGATTAACAACGGCGCGACCGTCCTCAACATGAGCCTCGGCGGCACGAGCGACAGCGCGATCTTGAACGACCTTATCAAGCAGGCGCTCGCCAAGGGCATCGTGGTGTTTGCGGCGGCGGGCAACCAGCCGGTCAGCACGCAGACGTTTCCGGCGGCGATTCCCGGCGTCAATGCGGTGACCGCGCTCGGCCAGCCGGGGCAGTTGGCATCGTATGCGAACTACGGCAGTTTTGTTTCCCTGGCGCTGCCGGGATCGAGCGTGGTTTATCTCGGCGACCGGGCGTTCATGGTGCAGGGCACTTCACCGGCGACGGCCTACGCGACGGGCGTGGCGGTGGGGACGAAGGGGATCAATTGTCTGCCGTGGCCGCAGATCCAGAGCGCGATGCAGCAGAAATTTCCCGTGCCGCAGAAATAAATTTCTTCGAGGACGAGAACGAGGACGAGGACGAGGACGAAAAATTTCAGTTCGACAGGCAGCCGTATTTGATGAACGTGCCGAAGAAGGCGATGAGCGCGGCGATGAGCAGCCACGGGCTGCCGTGCAGCAGCAGGAGGATTCCCCAGCTGATAAAGAAGGCGAACAGCACGAACGCGAGGATGGCCAGCGCAAATTTCATCGCGCAGAGTGTAAGGCATTCGTCTTGGCGCGCAAGAAATTCAGGTGGTGCGTCAGTTTGATTTTTCCCCTCTCCCCTCGGAGGGGAGAGGGATTGAGGGTGAGGGGTGAACTGGCGCTCTGCGCGGGAAAATCTCAAACGTTTTTTTTGCGGTGAACCTTCAGAAAAATTGCGCGTTGTTTTTTGCGGCCCCCCCACAACCAGAACC
>JAYVCM010000288.1:0-16130 GCA_043749955.1 Limisphaerales bacterium
CGAACTCGACCAGCCGGTCTTTGCCGCGAGAAGCGATCCTCACCACCGTGAGGCAGCAGCCATTCACCGCTACGCTCGCGCCCAGTTTCAACCCGCGTCCAATCCTCCGTGCGCGCACCACAAGTTGGATGGATTTCTTGGTCGGTTTGATGGCTTCGACAGTTCCCGCTTCTTCGACAATTCCTGTAAACATAAGTTGTGGTCGCAAGCTGTGGTTACGCGACCCGTGCGGTCAACATCAAATCCGGTCCCAGCTGGTACCATTCAACGTCGCGAAGCTGGATCACCTCACTCAACCTCTTCACACCTTCACCCGCCACGCCTTTGCGCGAATCGCGTCCGCCCAGGATTTTCGGTGCATAGAAGAACGCCACGCGCTGCGCGAAACCGCCCAGCAGGAAAGACGCATTCACCTCGCCGCCGCCTTCAACTAGAAGGCTCGTGACATTTTCCTCGCCGAGTTTTTTCAACAGCCAGCCTAAATCCAGTATTGAGTGAATCGATGGCACAACGAGAACACGAACACGTTTCACCAACGCCGCGACGCGCTTTTTTGGTGCGAGCTTGCTTACGACGATAGTCGTCAGCGAGGCGAATTCATCGCTCGCCACCCTCGCGTTCAATGGCGTGCGAGCCATCGAATCCAGCACGATGCGGCGAGGTTGGTTGATTTTCTGCTTTCTGCTTTCTGCTTTCTGCTTTCGGAATGTCAGGCTGGGGTCATCCGCCAGAATCGTATTGATCCCTACAAGAATTGCATCGCTGCCTTGCCGCAGCTTCATGCCGTAAGCGCGGGCTTTTTCGCCCGTGATCCATTTCGACTCGCCGCTAGCCGTGGCGATCTTGCCATCGAGTGTCATCGCAGCTTTCACAGTGACGAACGGGGTTCGATGAACCATCCAGTGATTGAACACTTCGTTGAGTCGAGCGCACTCGTCGGCGAGGACGCCCTGCGTCACGACGATGTTTGCGCGTCGAAGAATTCCATACGCACGCCCGGAATGTTTCGGATTCGGGTCAATCGCCCCGACGAACACGCGTCTGATTTCAGCACCTTGGATGGCTTCCGTGCAAGGCGGCGTGTGACCGTGCGTGCAACATGGTTCAAGCGTCACGTAAAGCGCCGCGCCCTTGGGTTTGTGGCCCCGCTTTTGCGCGTCGCGGAGCGCCTCGATTTCCGCGTGCGGTCCGCCCGCGCGCCGATGCCAGCCGCGCCCGATGACTTTGCCACCCTTCACCAACACCGCACCCACCATCGGATTCGGCGAAGTCGCGCCGTACCCGCGCCGGGCGAGCCGGAGTGCGAGGCGCATGAAATGGACGTCAGACATCGTGCGCATCGTAGCCACTGACGCGAAAAGGCTCAAACGGAAAGGACTGCCAGCGGGAATGAACACGGATTCATTACGTAACGGCGCACAGACGCTTAGCCCTCACAAATCGAGTGCCTCGACCGGTGAGCTGGGTAATGTCCAAAGACCGGGACGAATAGCCACCGGAATCTCAATCTCTCCAGACGCACGCAACTGAGCAAGACCCTCGTTACCAGCACGGGTGCGACCATTTACTGCTCGCGCGTTCCGCAACGGTTCCGGCCACCATTGAGGCTCGCGAATGTGAATAACTCCTCCTTGTTTTAACCGCCTGATAGTGGGCTGAATCGTTACGAGTCGAACCGGCTCGTGACGCGCCGCCATTTCACATCCTGTCAGGATGCGGCGGCGTCTCCCGTCATCAAACAACAAAACCAAGAAAAAGAAACCTATGAAGAAAACAACCAAAGTCCTATTGGCACTCGGGATGGCATTTGGCATCGCAGTGACGACCGCGCGTGGCCAGTTCAACACGGTCAGCGTGAATGAACTCGGCAACGGATTCTACAACGGCGCTGTCGTGGGCTCCGGATCCATTCCGGATCCATTCAATGGCGGGATTCCCCACTTCGCTTACATATTGCCCTTCACCTACAGTTACCTGTCGCCAGTGGCCGATATCCATTTGAGCGAGCCAGGGTCCACTCAGCCGTCCGACCTGCTGCGTTTCACACGCGACGCCAGCGGACTGAACACGATCCTGTTCTTTTATTCGGATGCGTCTATTCCCGGTGACGCGCCCGATGCTCCGGCCGATGTATTGGCTTTGCCGAATCCCGTTAATCTCGTTTTTTCCTTCGTTGAAACGGGTCTATTCGGAAATCCTTATACGGAGGCGGGCCCCAATGGATTCGTTTATACGGCAAACCCTGGAATGCCTGGGGAGGATGGCAGTGGCGTGCCACTGCAATACACGTTTATCAGTGACACCGCGGCTCCCGAACCCGGCTCGCTGGCCCTGCTGGCAGGCGGCCTCGGGATTCTCGGCGGGTTAAAACTGCTCCGCCGAAAAGCCCTTTCGCAACGGGCGCAGAGTGTCAGTCCGGACGACGAGCTGACAACCACAAAGTGACAGGCATTGGCGAGCCGGACCTGAAAATCCGGCTCGCCGAAAAATTACGCCCGCCATCGGCTTCGGCGAAGTCGCGCCGTAGCCGCGCCGAGCGAGCTGGAGGGCGAGGCGCATGAAATGAAATTGCATTCGTTATTGGCCCGCGTTGTCGGAATTCTATAAGCCCTTGTCAAATGCAACCCAGTGGAGAATGGACATCGCCTGTGTCGCATGAACACCCCAGTGAGTTTTGAAGGAAACAGCTTTCCAGCCCCAAATTATTTCAGGTAAAAATCTGTCTTCGTTTTTTTCCCACGCTCGCAATCCAGGAACAATGTCACCGTAGATGTCAGCCAAGTCGCCGCAACCGACCGAATCGTCCGGCGGAGGAAATTCCGAAGGTGGAAACACACACGCATACCAGCGAGACTCCCCGAAAATGGAAGTGAGGTTTGAAGCAATCGCATTTCTTTCTGCTAGCGACACATCAAATTGGTCAGTCACATCTGACTCCGGGTCTCCGCAATCCGTTTCCGGCAGTTGGTGAGCGAAAGTATAAACCAACGACAGCTCAACCAAGACTTGTTTCAGCCATTCATCACGGTCTTGCGGAGAAGATCGTAAATGTTTCGCAAGGCGATTTGCCGCTGCGATGAAGTCCGAAACATTGTTCTGTTCGCGGTAATTCATTTTTGCGACTTATTCTGCAAACAACGCCTGCGCGAGTTGTCTGGCGTCGGCGGGTTGCAAGTCGTCCGCTTTCAAGGGAAGTAGCGGTAGATTTCTTTGCGGTCAAGACAACGAACAAATGTGACAATCCCTTGCGCGAACACAAAGCCGAGCCGGTAATCGCCCACGCGGATGCGGTAGTATTTGCCGCTGGCTTCCAGTCGTTTGAGGTTGGGACTCTGCTGGAACGTCCGGGCGGCTTCCACCTGCTCGATGACTTTCTTGATCCGGCGCAGCAATGAGACATCGTGGATGGCGGACAAATCTGCATCGAAAGATTCGCGGAAGGCGGTGTTCACGCAGCAAGGGCGAAGCGTTGAAAAACTTTTTTCCGGCTCACCGGCGGTGATTTCTCCCCGTCCTGAATGGCCTTAAGCATGGCCATGTCCTCCAAACTTTCCTGCAAGGCGGCGCGCAGGATGTCCTGTCGCTCTTCGAGCACTTCGGTCACGGCATCTTTCAGCAGAACTTTTAGGCGGCGTTCTTCAGTGGCAGTCATGTGGACAAACTAGGCGTGCGAGCGGGGCAAGTCAAACGCCAGATGCAGCGGGCTATTCCTCAAACAGCGCCTGCGCGAATTGTTTCGCGTCGAAGGGCTGCAGGTCGTCCGGCTGCTCGCCGAGGCCGATGAATTTGATGGGCAGGCCGAGTTCCTGCTGGATCGCCACCACCATGCCGCCTTTGCTCGTGCCGTCGAGCTTGGTCACGATGAGGCCGGTGAGCGGCACGGCCTTGTGAAATTCGCGCGCCTGATTGAGCGCGTTCATGCCGGTCGTCGCGTCGAGCACCAGCAACACTTCGTGCGGCGCACCCGCGAGCTGCTTGCCGATGACGCGATGCAGCTTCTGCAATTCCTGCATCAGGTTGTGCTTCGTGTGCAAGCGGCCCGCCGTGTCTATGAAAAGGTAATCCGCCTTGCGCGCCTGCGCGGCGGTCACGGCGTCGTGCGCCACGGACGCCGGATCCGCGCCGTAAGCACTGGCGATGACTTCGACCTTGAGGCGCGCGCCCCACAATTTGATCTGCTCGATCGCCGCCGCGCGGAACGTGTCGCACGCGGCGAGCAGCACGGATTTTTTTTGCGCCTGAAAATAATGCGCGAGCTTGGCGCTGGTGGTGGTCTTGCCCGTGCCGTTGACGCCGACGATGGAGACGACGCACGTGCCGCCGGGAATTTCGCGCAGCTTCGGATTGTTGGCGGCAAGGCTTTTCTCAATCTCCGCGCGGGCGATGGCGAGATAGTCGAGTCCCGCCGTGCCTTGCGTTTCGTAGGCTTTCTTGACCGCCGTCACGATCTGCGTGGTCATCGGCAGGCCGAGGTCGGCGGCGATGAGGGCGTGCTCGATTTCCTCCAGCGACTCGGCGGTCAGCTTGGGCGAGCGCGTGACGATGCGCTTGATTTCGTGCGTGAGCTTGGCGTGCGTCTTGGCGAGGCCGGCTTTGAATTTGGAAAATAAGCCCATGAGAAATTTAACCACGAATGGACACGAAGGAAAACGAATGGAAAACGGAAGCGTTCACCCTCACCTCACCCCAACCCTCTCCCCTCCCTCCGAGGGAGCGGAGAGGGAGAAGCCATTCGTGTTTATTGGTGTCCATTCGTGGTTTTAGCTTTACGTTCCGCCACTTTGGCCTTGAGCCGTTCGACGTGTTCGTAAGGCAGTTTGACCGTGCCGATGAGCGGGGCCTTTTTGCTGAAGCCGTGGCAGTCGCTGCCGCCGGTGACGAGCAGATCGTATTTCTCCGCGATCTCCAGATAACGCTCGGCCATGACGGTCGAGTGCTTCGTGTGAAAACATTCGATGCCGTCGAGGCCGGCAGCCACGAGGTCGGGGATGATGTCGTCCGAACGGTTCAAACCGGGATGCGCCATGACGGCGAGGCCGCCCGCCTGATGAATCAACTCAACGCTTTCGAGGGCGGACATTTTTGTCTTGGGAATCCACGCGGGCCGGCCTTTCTTGAGATACTTTTCAAACGCCTCGTCGAGATTGCCGATGAGTTTTTCCTTCACCAGCGCGCGCGCGACGTGCGGGCGTCCGGGCGACTGGCAATTGGCCAGCGCAAAAACCGTTTCGGCCTTGAGCGGGATGCCAAGCTTGTTCAGCGCGGCGCACATTTCGTGGATGCGGCTCTGGCGCACGGCTTGAAACTTCCCGATTTTTTCGAGCAGCACTTTGTTGTGCGTATCCAGAAAATAGCCGAGGACGTGAACTTCTGTGTCCTCATGTTCGGCGGTGAGCTCGGAGCCGGGAATGAATTCCATCCGCACCGCCGCGCACGCCGCCGCCGCGCGGGCGCAGCCTTCCACGCTGTCATGGTCGGTGAGCGCGATGCAGGCGAGGCCGACATTCTGCGCGCGCAGGACAAGCTCCTCCGGCGTAAACGTGCCGTCGGAAAACTGGGTGTGCAGATGGAGGTCGGCGAATTTCATTTTACGCTGCGCGCCGGCCGCAGGATTTCGCCGCGCACTTTGTCGAGGATGCCGTTGACGAACTTGCCGCTGTCCTCGGTGGAAAATTTTTTGGCGATGTCCACCGCCTCGTTGATGCTGACGACGGGCGGGATGTCCTCGCGGTGCAGCATCTCGTAAATGGCGAGCCGCATGATGTTGCGGTCCACGGCGGCGATGCGGTGAAAGTCCCAGTTCTTCGCGTGGCCCTTGATGCGTTCGTCAATCGCGTCGCGATGTTCCAGCGTGCCCCGGATGAGCGGTTCGGCGAAGAGGCGCAGCTCGGCCTCCTCGGCGGTGGGCGGCGGCAGCTCGGTGACTTCGCCCCATTTGGCCGCGCCTTTTTCGTCCTCGATGGCGGCGGCACGCTGGGAGTTCCAGAACGTGGCCAGTTCCAGCTCGAGATTTTCGGGCGGATTCAGGTCGTGCTGAAATAAAAATTGGACTGCGCGTTCGCGCGCTTCGCGTCGTTTACCCATGAAACGCATGATGCCTCAAAAAATCGTGGCGGGAAATTAAAAACTGCGCTGGAGTTCAAGCTTTAGCTTGTCTGCCGGGAAACAAGCTAAAGCTTGAACTCCAACTCCAACGCGCAAAAAAATTGCACGCGGCTGCCACTGCGCTATCCTCCGCGCATGAAAGTCGGCAAACTCCTCCACACGCGCTACCGCGTGAACGATCTGGAACGAACGGTGACATTTTACCGCGAGATCCTCGGCCTGGCCGAAGTGAAGCGGCACAAGTCGCCGCGCGGCTCGGAGCTGGTCTTCCTCCAGGCCGCCGGCAGCGAGGAACTCATCGAAATCTGTTTTCTGCCCGGCAGCGAACCCGTGCAGGTGCAGCCCGACCTCACGCATCTGGCCTTCGAGGTGGACAGCCTGGCGGAATTTGAAAAACATCTCGCGCAGCACGGCCTGAAGTATTCCGACGGCCCGACGACCAGTTCGAGCGGAACAACCTTCGCCTTCATTGACGCGCCCGAAGGCTACGAGATTGAACTGATCCAGAAAAAATAACCGCGCCCCCGCATCTTCTCCCTCTCCCCTCCGAGGGGAGAGGGCCGGGGTGAGGGGTCAACTAAAACCAAAAATCAAACAACAAACAAAACACACATGAGCGTTCTCATCGTCGGCACCACCGCACTTGATTCCATCAAAACTCCCACGAAAGAAAACCCGCGTCTGCTCGGCGGTTCGGCCAGCCATGCGGCGGTCGCGGCCAGTTTCTTTTCCCCGGTGAAACTCGTCGGCGGCGTGGGCGAAGATTTTCCGCCGAAATACATCGCGCTCTATCGCCGCCATAAGATTGACCTCGCCGGCCTCCAGATGTTGCCGGGAAAAACTTTTCACTGGTCGGGCGAATACGAAGTGAACATGAACAACCGCCGCACGCTCGCGACGGAGCTGGGCGTCATCGAGACGTTCCAGCCCAAGCTGCCGGCGGCATATCAAAACTCACAATTCGTGCTGCTCGGCAATATCGCGCCCGCGTTGCAACTCTCCGTGCTGGACCAGTTGAAGAAGCCGAAGTTCGTCGTCGCCGACTCGATGGACTTGTGGCTGAACATCGCGCTCGCCGATTTGCTCAAGCTGCTCAAGCGCGTGGACGGCTTTGTGCTGAACGACAGCGAGGCAGAATTGCTCACGAAGGAGGACAACGTTTTCGTGGCGCTGAAAAAAATCCACCAGCTCGGGCCGAAATACGTCATCATCAAAAAAGGTTCGCACGGCTCCATCCTCTCCGGTCCGAAGGGCGTTTTCATCTGCCCCGCGTATCCGCTGCACACCGTGGAAGACCCGACGGGCGCAGGCGATTCCTTCGTCGGCGGCATGATGGGCTATCTCGCCACGGCCAAAGGTTCGATTGATGCAAATCTCCGCCGCGCGATGGTCTATGGCAGCGTCACCGCGTCGTTCTGCTGCGAAGGTTTTGGCTTGAACGCCACGACCAAGACGAAGCGCAAAGACATCGAGAAGCGCGTGAAGGAACTGGAAAAGCTGACGAAGTTCTGATGGCCGGATTTACGATATGCGATTTACGCGGCTCTTTGCCAGACGGCGCGTAAATCGTCATTCGTAAATCGTATATTTACAAAACATACTTCGGCTCGAACACCGGCCCCAGTCCGTGCTTGCGGAGGAGTTCGCAGAACTTGGCGATGGCGCGCTTCTCGTCCTCGGCCAGATGGTAGTGGATGTGCCACTCGAAATAATCGCGCCGGAAATCCTCGTCGAACTCCGGGCGCGTCTCGATGAGATAATCCAGCGTCTCAATGCCAAAATTTTTTGCCTCGCGCAATTCGGCGCGCAACCCCTTGTTCTCAACTCCGCGCCGCAGCGCCCATACGGCATAAACGAACGGCAGGTTCGTCAGTTCCAGCCAGGCGGAGCCGAGGTCGAAAATTTCGTGAGCATGCGGTGCACGCTGAAACTCAATCGCGCGGTCGCCGATGAGCAGGACGAAATCTTTTTCCGCGGCGGCCTCGTAATTTTCCAGCGGCTGGAACTCCGGTTTCAATCCGCGTTCGGCCAGCAGGACTTTCAGCAGGTTCACGCTGGTGAGCGAGGCGGGGTCGCAGAAAATCTCCTTCGCCTCCGCCAGCGGTTTTTTGTGCGCGAGAAAAACGCTGAAGACTTCGCCGAGCGACGCGATGGCGATGCCGTCGAGGATGTCGTAACGGTCGTTGAGCAAAACCTCGGTGAGGCTGACGAGGGCGGCATCGAGTTCATCGCGGCGGAGCAGCTCGGCGAGCCGGGCGGGCGTGGCGAAGGTGAGTTCGCCGGCGAGATCGCGCGTGAGCGGCGCGGCGTTGAGGTAGGGCACCGAGCCGATGCGGAACCGGGGGATGTCAGCGGCAGGGATGGCCATCATTGGTGGAGGGCGGCCCGCCCGGCCCGCCGGTGGACGCCGGAAAACGGCTGGCACTCTGATCTGGGCGCTTTCACCGTTATTTTGGTTTGGGCGGGCGAATTCACGGCGGAAGGATGCGGCAACCAAGCCCGCGCGTCAACGGCCGGTCGGATTCACAGCGGTCAGGAAAAACGACGGAAAAATGGCCGGAAAAGCCGGTTGACAACCTTTGCGGGCGGCGGGTATATTTCCAGCAGTCAAAAAAAATTTGCGAAAAGGTTTTTATGAAAAATTTCAAATCCGTTTTAGCAGCCATCTTGTGCGGGGCCATTGCCAGCGTCGCCGCCAGCGTTTCCGCCCAGAACACCAAGCAGGGCTACGTCACTGCGGTTCGCGTCCAGGGCATCGTCACTTACTCGCTCGGCAAGGACCAGCCGGAGCATCCGCTCGTCGCCGGCAAATACCTTCCGCCCGGCGCGATTGTCTTCACCAAGGACAACGGGGTGGCGGATCTCGTGCTCGGCAAGTTTGTGGATTTGCCGCAGGCCAAATGGGCGCCCGAACGCATCTCCCTCGCGCCCGACGCGCAGGTGCGCGGCTTCGTCACCTACAAGCCGACCGCCGACCAGAACGCCATCCGCCTCACGCCCAATTCCACCCTGGCCATTGACAAGCTGACCATCGTGGACACGGGTTCCGACACCGTGAGCGACACGGAACTGGATCTGAAGAAGGGCAAAATTTTTGCCAGCGTCCGCAAACTTTCCGGCGCGTCCCAATACATCGTGAAGCTGCCCAACGGCGTGGCCGGCGTGCGCGGCACCTTGTTCAGCATCAGCGTGGACGGCACGGTGGCCTGCTTTGAAAGCAAGAACGGCGGCGTCATCCTGGCCCTCACGCTGCCCGACGGCAGCAACAAAACTTTTCTGATCGCGGAGGGACAACTGCTCGACCCGGCGACCGGCACCCCCGCCGCCATTTCGCCGCAACTCAACAAAATCCTGGACCAGGTCTTCAAGGCGCTGCGCACCACGTATTTTCAGGTCGTGAATTTTGAATATGACCACACGGACCGCCGCGTCTCCCCGACCACCGGCCATCATCATGACGATAAAGACAAAGACAAGGACAAGGACAAATAACCGGTCCGGACAAATTTCCATCAAACCAGCGCAGCCTTGAGTTGCGCTGGTTTTTTGTTTAATCCAACGGCGTGCAATTCAAGCGACCCAAACGCGCGCCCGTCGTCCTCGCGCTAACCGTCCTCGCCCTCGTTTGCGCCGGCCGGCTGTGGAACCCGGATTTCGCCGACCGGCTGGAGCGCATGACCTACGACCTGCGCGTCCGCATCGCCCAAAATTTTCCCGCGCCGACCGCCACGAACCTCGCCTTTGTTTCAATGGAAGATTCCAGCATCGCCGCCATCCGGCACGGCCTGCTGGGGCAGTCTTACGGCCTTTACTGGCCGCGCCACGTTTATGGCCGCCTCGTTGAGGAACTTTCTGCCCAAGGTGCAAAAACCATCGCCTTCGACGTGCTGTTCGGCGAACTGCGTCCTGACCACGCACCGGTCCAGATGGCCGACGGCAGCTTCATTGAATCCGACGACTTTTTCGCGCTGCAAATGCACCATGCCAGCAACGTCATCTCCGCCTTCACCGCCGACGTGACGCCGCCGGATCTGTTCGCAACCAATTCGCTCGCGCTCGGCGACATCTCTACGGAAAAAGATTCCGACGGGGTTTTGCGGCGCATCAAAAGTTTCAATTTGAAATGGCATCCAGCTTTTCGGTCCGCCGCCCGGCAAATGGGAATCAACTTGTCGCTGGCGCGCATCGCGCCAGATAAAATCATAGTGCCGACGGGCGACCAGGATTTTACTGTGGTGCTTGACCACGATGGGAATTTCGACCTCGCGGATTTTGTCGGCGACAATATTCCTGAAGGTTGGAAGCGCTACGACAAGCCGTTCACGCGCGTCTGGGATTTGGGCATCGTCATGGCCGCCCAAGAATTGAAGCTGGACTTGGACCTCGCCGAAGCCGACTTGCCGCGCAGAAAAATAATCCTGCGCGGCGCGGGCGGAATTGAACGCACGATTCCCGTTGATGACAAAGGCTATTTTTACATTAACTGGCAGTTGCGGGCGGCCAGCGCGGGCATCATCCGCGCGCCGATTGAAGATTTGCTCAAGCAGGACAAGCTGCGGCTGCGGGATCAAACGAATGAATTGCGGAATGACTTTCGCGGCCGGCTTGTGGTCATCGGCTCGGCGGCGACGGGCAACGACCTGAGCGACCATGGCGCGACGCCGCTGGAAAAAGAAACGCTGCTGGTCAGCAAACATTGGAACGTCGCGAACATGATCCTCACCGGGCAGTTCATCCGCCGCGCCCCGCTGCCGCTGGAACTCGCGCTCATCCTTTTGCTGGGCGCGGTCACGGCGCTGCTCACCTGGGAACTGCGCGCCGTCACCGGGAGCATCGGCGTCGCCGTGCTGATGGCGGCGTATTTCGGCGCGGCGGTTTTTCTGTTCGTCCAATTTCGCTGGTGGCTGCCGGTCGTTTATCCGCTCGGCGGCGCCATGCTGGTGCTGCACGGCCTGCTGCTGGTTCATCGCGTGGTGTTTGAAGAACACGACAAGCGCCGCGTCCGATCAGTCTTTTCCAAGCTGGTTTCACCGCACATCGTCAATGAATTATTGTCCGCCGACCAGCTTTCCCTCGGCGGGGCGCACCGCGAGATCACGATTTTTTTCGCCGATGTGCGCGGGTTCACCACGCTCACCGACGAGATCCAGGAATCGGTCGCCGAACATATCCGGAATAACGAAGTCGAACTGGCGCAGGCGGAAAAATATTTCGAGGAGTCCGCGCGCGAAACGCTGGAGACGGTGAACCTTTACCTGTCCGCCGTGGCCGAGGCGGTGAAAAAAAACGGCGGCACGCTCGACAAATACATCGGCGACTGCGTGATGGCGTTCTGGAACGCGCCGACCCCGAACGAAAAACACGCGGTCGCCTGCGTCCAGGCCGCCATTGACGCCCAGCGCGCCATCTATGATTTGAACGTGCGCCGGCAGGCGGAAAATCCCGCGCGCGAAATTGAAAACCGCGCGCGCGCCGCCGCCGGGCGGCCGCCCAGGCCGCTGCACGTCGCGCTCCAGCTCGGCACGGGCATCAACACCGGCCTCGTCACCGTCGGCCTGATGGGTTCGGACGAACACGGTTTTAATTACACCGTCTTCGGGCGCGAGGTGAATCTGGCCAGCCGGCTCGAAGGGGAATCCGGCAGCGGCCGCATCATCATCAGCGACCTGACCTACTATCAACTGCTGCGGCACGCGCCGGAGCTGGCCTCGACGTGCATCGAGCTGTTTCCCTTCAAGCCCAAAGGCTTCGCCAACCCGGTGCGGATTTACGAAGTGCCGTGGCGGCAAAATAAATAGTTTTGAATTTTTAGCTTAAAGTTTTAAGTTCTTCGGCAGGCAAGCCTGTCTGAAATCAAAATGCGCACCGCGATTTATCCCGGCAGTTTCGATCCGCTCACCAACGGCCACCTGGACGTGGTGCAGCGCGCGGCGAAGCTGTTTGACCACGTCGTCGTGGCCGTGGCCAAGAACGAGGGCAAACAGCCGCTGTTCACGCTGGCGGAACGCGTCGCGCTGGTGAAACAATCGGTGAAAAAGCTGCCGAACGTCGAGGTGGACGCGTTCGACGGGCTGCTCGTGAATTACGTCGTCTCCAAAAACGCGCAGGCCATCGTGCGCGGGCTGCGGGCGATCTCGGATTTTGAATTTGAGTTCCAGCTTGCGCTGATGAACCGGAAGCTGAACGAAAACGTGGAGACGATTTTCATGATGCCCAAGGACACCTACACGTTTTTGAGTTCGCGCATTGTGAAGGAAATTTCGCGGCTCGGCGGCGACGTCCGCCCGTTCGTGCCGGTGCCGGTGCAGGCGGCGCTAAAGAAGAAATTAAAACCATGACCACGCCCCTGAACGTCAACCTCCGCAGCCTCGAAGAGCACGCGCTGCACCTGCAAGGTGAAATGCGCGTGGCCGAAATGGATTTTGGCGTGACGGACGAGCTGGTGCGCCTCGAAAAGCCGTTGCGCTACGATCTGACCATCGAGCAGTTGCACGACAGCCTGCTGGTGCGAGGCTCGCTGAAATTGATTTTGGACTGCGACTGTGTCCGCTGCCTCAAGGCCTTCGAATACCAGCTGGCCTTGGACGACTGGGCGCTGCATCTGCCGCTGGAAGGCGAGGACAAGGTGTCCGTGAATAACGACTGCGTGGACTTGACTCCATTTGTGCGGGAAGATATGCTGCTTGAGTTTCCGCAGCATCCGTTGTGCAAACCGGAGTGTGCGGGATTGAAGAAGCAATCCACGGTTCAAAAGACGGGCGATGAGGCAGCAGCCAGGCCGTCCCCGTGGACTCAACTGGACAAACTGAAACTGTAATCTAATAAATTTATGGGCGTTCCAAAACGTAAACCTTCGACGAGCCGGCAGAAAATGCGCCGTGCCTACAACAGCGTGCTGAAACTGCCGCAGATCAGCAAATGTCCGCAATGCGCCGAGCCGCATGTGCCGCACCGGGTCTGCCCGGCGTGCGGGTATTACAAGGGTCGCCAGGTTCTGACGGTCAACGCAGGCTGATCATCCAGTTTGCAGCCGCGGAAACGTTTCCGCGTTCTCTCGTTCATCTATGCGAATCGCAGTGGATGTCATGGGCGGCGACCACGGTTGCGGAGTCGTGATCGCCGGGGCCAAGCTGGCGCTGGAGGCCAGCAAGAAAATCACCGCCCTGTATCTCGTCGGCAACCAGGCGGACATCCATGCCGCCCTGCCAGAGCGCGGCTTTCGTGACCATCGCGTGCGCGTGATCCACGCCAGCGAAGTCATCGAGATGGATGACAAGCCCGCCAGCGCGCTCCGCAAAAAAAAGGATTCTTCCATCGCCCGCGCCGCGGAACTCGTCCGGGATGGCGAGGCGGATGCGGTCGTTTCCCTCGGCAACACCGGCGGCATTTTCGCGGCGGCCACGTTCAAGGTCGGGCGCATTGCCGGCGTGGACCGGGGTTGCATCGCCACCGTCATCCCCCGGCAGAGCAATGAATTTGTCCTGCTCGACGCGGGCGCCAACATCGAGTGCAAGCCCTTTAACCTCGCGCAATTCGCCGTGATGGGCAGCGTCTATTCCCGCGAAGTCTTGAAACGCAAAAATCCCCGCGTCGGCATCTTGAGCATCGGCACGGAGGATTCCAAAGGCAACGAACTGACGCTGGAAGCTTTCAAGCTCTGCAAAAAGCTCGATTTGAATTTCATCGGCAACGTCGAGGGGCACGATTTGTTCAAGGATCATGTGGACGTGGTCGTGTGCGACGGTTTTGTCGGCAACATCGTTTTGAAAACGTGTGAGAGCCTCGCCGTCGGGATGTTTTCGATGCTCAAGCGTGAATTGATGAGCAACACCAAGCGGAAAATCGGTGCGTATCTGGCCAAGAACGCGTTTCAGTCCATCCGCCGCCGCATGGATCCGGAAGTGTATGGCGGCGCGCCCTTGCTCGGGTTCAACGGCATGGTGTTCAAGGCGCACGCTTCGGCCCGCGAACGCGCCATCGCCAGCGCCCTGCGCGTGACCGCCGAGGCGCTGCAGCATCAGGTCAACCAGACCATCGCCAGTGAAATCGCCCGCGCGAATGACGCGCTCGCCGCCGCTGATATTTCCGCCCCCTCCGCATGAAAGCCAAATTTAAAAATCCGCGCGCCCAGCATAATTTTCAGGGCCGCCCCTGCTCCATCAGCGGCGTCGGCTCGTATGTGCCGGAACGGATTCTGACCAACGCCGAGCTGGAAAAAATGGTCGCGACCACGGACGAATGGATCACCACGCGCACCGGCATCAAGGAGCGCCGCATCGCGGCCGCAGATGAATTCACTTCCGACCTCGCCACCAAGGCCGCCGGGCGGGCGATGAAAATGGCGGACATCACCGCTGACCAGATTGATTTGATCATCGTCGCCACGCTCACGCCCGACATGCAGTTTCCGTCCACCGCGTGCCTGGTGCAGCGCAAGCTCGGCGCGGCGCGGGCGGCGGCCTTCGACGTCGAAGCCGCATGTTCCGGTTTCATTTACGCGCTGGAGATCGGCCAGCAGTTCATCCTCTCGCGCACTTACGAAACGGTGCTGGTCATCGGCGCGGAGAAGCTTTCGTCCATCGTGAACTGGAAAGACCGCAACACCTGCGTGCTGTTCGGCGACGGCGCGGGCGCGGCGATTTTGCAGCATCGCGAAAATTCCCACGGCCTGCTCACGGCCGTCATGGGCGCAGACGGGAACAAGGCCGACCTGCTCTCGATGCCCGGCGGCGGCAGCGCGTGTCCGGCCACGCTGGAATCCGTCGCGGCCGGCCTGCATTACCTGCGCATGGATGGCAAGGAAACCTTCAAGAACGCGGTGAACGCAATGGTTTCCGCCGCGCACGAGGCGATGCGCCGGTGCGACATTGACATCACCAAGATCAAGTGCGTCATCCCGCATCAGGCCAACCAGCGGATCGTGGACGCGGTCGGCGAACGTCTCAAGTGCACGCCGGACCAGGTTTACGTCAATCTCCACAAATACGGCAACACCTCGGCGGCCTCGGTGGCGATTGCGCTGGATGAAGCCGTGGCGTCGGGGAAAATCCAGCGCGGCGACCTGGTCTTGCTGGTGGTGTTCGGCGCTGGTTTGACGTGGGGCGCGGCGGTCATCGAGTGGTGAGCTTATTTGTTTAATTGCGCCGGCTAATTTGACGATTGGCCGGAGCGTGTTAGTTTGGCTGTGATTATGAGCGCAAGAAAAATAGGAAGCATTGAAACCCTGAAGCAACAGGTGACCATTGGTGGTCGTCAGTCCAGCTTGGAACTTTCCATGGACGCAGTTGCCATCCACAAAAGCGGCATCGAATTCCGCAGCCCGGCGCCCTTCAACGAATGGACGGAAATGACCGTCGAGCTGCAATCCCCGCACGACGGCGGCCGGCTCCAGTGCAGCGGCGTCGTCATCGCCTGTTCCGGCAGCAAGCACGCCGGCTACCGCGTTTCGATGGTGTTCACCAGCATGACGGAACAGGCGCAGACCCAGTTGAACACCATGGCCCGTTCGGAACTCGGCGCAGGTTGAGAGTGCAACATTTTCAAATCGAAATGCAGCCCCCGAACAAACGTTCGGGGGTTATTTTTTTGACCCGTCGCCTCCGATTTTCTAACCTGCTCGGATGAAAATCTTGCTCACCACCACTTCGTTCCAAGATACGCCCGGCGCTCACCACGATTTGCTCAAGCAGACCGGCTGGGAAATCATCACCGCCTGCGGCCCGCTGAACGAGGCGGATACGCTCGCGCTGGTCGGCGATGTGGACGGCTACATCTGCGGCGACGACGCCATCACGCGCCAGGTTTTGGAGAAGGCGCGCCCGAAGCTGAAGGTCTTGAGCAAATACGGCATTGGCGTGGACAAGATTGATGTGAAGTCCTGCACCGAATTCGGCCTCCCGCTGCTCTTCACGCCGGGCGTGAATCACACGACCGTGGCGGAGCATAACTTCATGCTGCTGCTTGCACTGGAGAAAAATTTTCTGTTCCACACCGACTCCACCCGCAGCGGCGACGCCAAGACGAAT